>NZ_JAYWVC010000090.1:0-31219 GCF_036281785.1 Streptomyces chiangmaiensis
CCGGGGCGTCCTCGGAGGTATTTGGTGAGTTTCGTGGAAGAGGTAATGGACACCTCCATGAGCTGGTCGACGGTCACCGACGAGACGGTCCGGACCAGGGCTGGTGAGGAGGGCCTGCCGACCGTCACGGACCCGAGGACGGTGGCTCCTCGTGATGCGCGGGAACTGTCCCGTCAGTTCTTCCAGCGGCTGAGCACGTTGGAGGAGGGCACGCACGAATACCAGTACGCGCGCGACACCCTGATCGAGGTGAATATGACGCTGGTACGGTTCGCGGCCGGCCGGTTCCGCAACCGCAGCGACGACATGGAGGACATCGTCCAGGTCGGCATGATCGGTCTCATCAAGGCCATCGACCGGTTCGAGATCTCCCGGGAGGTGGAGTTCACCTCATTCGCCGTGCCGTACATCGTCGGCGAGATCAAGCGGTTCTTCCGCGACACGACCTGGGCGGTCCATGTGCCGCGCCGGCTGCAGGAATTGCGGGTGGAGCTGGCGAAGGCGCGCGAGGAACTCGCGACCCGTCTGGACCGTGTGCCGACCGTCGCCGAACTGGCCGCGCTGATGAACCTGCCCGAGGACGAGGTGATCGAGGCGCAGATCGCGGCCAACGGCTACAACTCGTCGTCGCTGGAGGCCACGCTGACCGGGGACGACCAGGACGGTGAGGCCGTCCTCGCCGACTTCATCGGCGAAGAGGACGACGGCATCGCCCTCGTCGAGGACTTCCACACCCTCGCCCCGCTGGTGGCGGAGCTCAGCCAACGCGACCGGACGATCATCCATATGCGCTTCGTTGAGGAGGCCACTCAGGCCGACATCGGCGCCCGGCTCGGATGTTCCCAAATGCATGTCTCGCGTCTGATCAAGCGCATCATCGAGCAGTTGCGCTGCGGCATGCTGGACGACGTCAGGCGGGTCGACGCCGCCTGACGGGCGGCCTCAGTGCCCGAGCCGCACCACAGCCGTGACCCGCTTGCCGACCGGGACCCGCTCACACGCCACCTGGGCGGCCAGCGCGTGGACGATCTCCAGGCCGTGCATGCCGATACGCCCGGGGTCCCTCGGATAGCGCCGGGGCAGGGCGGCACTGCTGTCGTAGACCACGACGGTCACGGCCGTGTCGGTACCCTCCAGTTCGAGGATGTACGGACCGGGGCTGTGCCGCTGCGCGTTGGTGACGAGTTCGCTCACCACCAGCAGCACATCGCCGGTGGTGCGCTCGTCGATGCAGGCGCACCATTCGGGCCGGAGCTGTTCGAGGAACAGCTCACCGAAGGCCCGGGCCTCGGTGATGGACCCCGGTTCCCCGGCGTAGTGCGCCGCTCTCCGCAGCGGTTCAACGGGCGTGTCGAAGTGTGCCGGTATGACCACTTCGTCCAGGTGCTCCCTCATGCGGTCTCTCTCGGATGCCGGTGCTCGTAGGGCGCGACACCCCCAGAGGCACCGCACCAGTGCTCGTACCCAGTGACACGTGTGCCAGTCACCGTGCTTGCCGGCCCCGCCGTCGCGGGTACGACGGCCCCACCCGCCGGGGGCGTCTTCGCGTCGGTCCGGGGCATTCGCAGGGTATGACGCCCGGTCGTACGCCGTCAGGGCCGGGGTACCGGAGGTGGGCCGTGGGCCGGTGGGTGTGGCCGGTCCTCGTGATGGGGGCGGCGGTGGTGCTGTCCGGGCTGCTCCCGTGGGTGCAGGCGCACCGGCGTGTGAGCACGGTGATCGCCGAGCAGCGAGGGCAGGAGTCCGGAAGGCGGGATGTGCGGGGGTGGGGGAGCGCCGGGACGAAGCGCTGCGTGCGACGCGCGCCCACGGATTCGGCGAGCAGTTCGCACTCCGTGGTGTCGTCCCTGATGGCGACGCGGACCAGCCGTCCGGCGGCCGGCTCCTCGGCCACCTCCTCCTGTCGGCCGTCGCCGCCGCACCAGGCACGCAGGACGCCCGGCACGTCCTGAACTTCGCGTCCACGCTGCCGACCGTGGCCTACCCGCCCTCGGCCTGCTTCGCGCCTCCTGCCTCGTCCGCCTGCTTGGCCTGCGCGGCCTTCTCGTCCGCGGGCCTGGCCCTGAGGCTCAGGGCCAGATCGCCGTCCACGACGTCCGCGACGACGGTGTCACCCGGGTTGAGGGTCCCGTCCAGCAGCATGTTCGACAGCCGGTTGTCCAGCTCGGTCTGGATGGTGCGGCGCAGCGGCCGGGCACCGAACTCCGGCTGGTACCCCCGATCGGCCAGCCAGTCCTTGGCCACCTCGGTGACCTCCAGTCGGACATCCTGCGCGTGCAGCCGGCGCCGGGTGCCGTCGAGGAGCAGGTCGACGATCTGCACCAGGTCCTCGCGGACCAGAGAGTGGAAGACGATGACGTCGTCGATCCGGTTGATGAACTCGGGGCGGAAGTGCGCCTGGAGCTCCGCCATCAGATCGTCCCTGATCTCCTCGACGTCGCCCCGGTGGTCCAGGATGTGCTTCGAGGCGATGTTGCTCGTCATGATGACGACGGTGTTGCGGAAGTCGACCGTGCGCCCGTGGGCGTCGGTGAGCCGCCCGTCGTCCAGGACCTGCAGCAGCAGGTTGAACACGTCCGGGTGGGCCTTCTCCACTTCGTCGAGCAGCACGACGCTGTAGGGCTTGCGGCGCACCGCCTCGGTGAGCTGGCCCGCCTCCTCGTAGCCGACATAACCGGGCGGGGAGCCGACGAGCCGCGAGACGGTGTGCTTCTCCTGGAACTCGCTCATGTCGAAGCGGACCATGCGGTCGGGGTCGCCGAAGAGAAGTTCCGCGAGCGCCTTGGCGAGTTCCGTCTTGCCGACACCGGTGGGGCCGAGGAAGAGGAAGCTGCCGGTGGGCCGGTTGGGGTCGCCCATGCCGGCCCGGCCGCGCCGCACGGCCTGGGCCACGGCGGTGACCGCCTGGTCCTGGCCGATGACACGCTCGTGCAGGAGATCCTCCAGCTTCATCAGCCGCTCACGCTCGGTCTCCGTCAGCTGGGAGACCGGGATGCCGGTGCGTGCGGAGAGCACCTCGGCGATGTCCTCGACGGTGACCATGGAGGTCGCCGCCGCCCCGCCCTCGCTGATCCCCGACAACTCCCGCTCCAACTCGGGTATCTGGCGCTTGAGTTCACTCGCGCGCTCGAAGTCCTCCGTGCTGACCGCCTCGTCCTTCTCCCGGCGCAGCCGCTCGATGCGGTCCTCCAACTCCGCGACCTCGGTGGAGTCGACCACGGCACGCAGTCCGACCCGGGCCCCGGACTGGTCCATGAGGTCGATGGCCTTGTCGGGCAGGAACCGGTCGCTGATGTAACGGTCGGAGAGCGACGCCGCGGCGTCCAACGCCTCGTCCGAGTAGCGGACTTGGTGGTGTGCCTCGTAGGAGTCGCGCAGTCCGCGCAGAATCTCGATCGTCTCCTCGACGCTGGGCTCCGGCACCATGACCGGCTGGAACCGGCGTTCCAGCGCCGCGTCCTTCTCGATGTGCTTGCGGTACTCGTCCAGGGTGGTCGCGCCGACGACACTGAGGTCGCCCCGTGCGAGCGCGGGCTTGAGGATGTTGCCTGCGTCCATCGACCCCTCGCCCGTGGCGCCGGCGCCGACGACCTGGTGCAGCTCGTCGATGAAAAGGATGATCACCTTCTTGGACTCGGAGACCTCGTCGATGACCTTCTTCAGCCGTTCCTCGAACTGACCCCGGTACTGCGACCCGGCAACGAGCCCGGCCATGTCGAGCTCGACCACACGACGGTCCTTCAGCACCCTGGGCACCTGACCGCCGACGATGCGTTGCGCCAGACCCTCGACGATCGCGGTCTTGCCGACGCCCGGATCGCCGATGAGCACCGGGTTGTTCTTGGTCCGGCGGGAGAGCACCTCGACGGTCTGCTCGATCTCGGAGGCCCGGCCGACCACGGGGTCGAGGCGGCCGCCGCGCGCCTCGTCGGTGAGGTCGCGCCCGTACTCGTCGAGCGTCGGGGTGTCGGCATGCCCGCCGGCCGCCTGCCGCGGCCGGCGGGGGGCGCTCAGCGCGCTCTGGGAGGCGCCCTCCGCCTGGAGGGTTCGGGTCAGCGGGGAGCGCGGATCGTCGAGGAGCGCGGCGAGGATGTGTTCCGGGCCGATGTACGAGGCACCGGCCGCCTGAGAGCGGGCATGGGCGGCGAGCAGGGCGCGCTTGGCCGCCGGGGTGAGTGCAGGCTCTCCGGTGCCGGTCCCGGAGGGCAGCGAATTCTGCAGGTCGGCGGCGAGCCGGTCGGGATCCGCGCCGGCTTGCTCCAGCACCTGGCGCGCGGCCGGTACCCGGGTGGCGGCCCACAACAGGTGTACGGCGTCGAGGTCGGAGCCGTCCTCGGCGGCCCGCTCCCCGGCGGTGGCGAGCAGCTCGTGCGAGGATTCGCTCAGCAGACGTCCGATGGGGACGCGCTGCACGGCCGGTGGCGAGGTGGCCGGGCTCATGCCGAAGAAGCGATTGAAGAGGTCGGAAAACGGGTCGCCTGACCCGAAGGGCGAGATCGTCACGTTTGACCACCCGTCCGGCGGCAACACACGGCCGCGTATCGCCCGCCGTAGTCGATTTGCCCGTACTTGCCCAGTCTTCGCCAGGTCCTAGCGCATCACAACCGCAGGACCACGAGGACGATCGAGGCGATCGGCGTGCGAGTGCACGGGCACCCGTGCACCGACGGTCGTGTGCCCTCGCCGACCGATGAGTTCTCGTGCCTCGGCCGGTCATGTCAGCAGGACGACCCACCCGGACCGGAGGAAACCATGGACGCGAACGGCACACTGGACGAGAGGTTCACCGCCGTCCTGCTCAAGAGTGCGAGCAACGGCGGCTGGACGTATGTCGTTTGGCCGAGGTCCGTCGATTTCTTCGGCACGCGGGGCCTGGTCAAGGTCCGCGGAACGATCGACGGACACCCTTTCCGCAGCTCGTTCATGGCCCTGGGCGACGGCACCCACAAACTGCCGGTCAGGGCCGACGTGCGCAAGGCGATCGGGAAGCAGGAGGGCGACACCGTGACCGTCCACCTGGAGGAGCGGCTCAGCCCCTGACCGCCGCCCGCGCCGCGTCCCGGTAGCGCCTCGGTGCGATGCCCACGGTGCGTTTGAAGGCGTTGCTGAAGGCGCTCTCCGAGGTGTAGCCCACGGACCGCGCGAGAGCCGACACCGACGTCTCCTCCTCGCGCAGGGCGCGCGCCGCCAGGGTCATGCGCCAGTTGAGGAGATACGTCAAGGGCGGAACGCCGGCCGCTTTCCTGAATCGCAGGGCGAACGCGGTCCGGGACATGGCGGCGGCCCGGGCGAGTTCCTCCAGTTGCCAGGGGCGCGACGGGTCGCCGTGCATCAGCCGCAGCGCCGGGCCGAGGCGCTCGTCGGCCAGGGCCCGCAGCCAGCCGGCCGGAAGGAGCTCGGCATCGGCAAGACAGACCCGCAGCACCTGGACGAAGAGCAGCTGGGCGAGCTGGTCGGACGCGAACACGCTTCCGGCCCGTTCCGTCGTCATCTCGGCCACCAGCTGTGCGATCAGCCAGCCCAGTACCGGGGCCTCGACCTCGACGGCCCGCACGTGGATCAGCTCCGGCAGAGCCCGGCGCAGCAGGTCACCACTGCTGAGGTCGATGTGGCCGGAGACACACACGAACTCCTCGCCGCCACCCAGGTGGGCCATGCGGCTGCCCGGGTCCATGGCGACCCCACCCGAGTCCAGCGGCTCGATCCCCGGAGCGCTGCACAGCACGTAAGGGCGTCTGCCGTCGGAGACGACGACGTCCCCCTCCTCGATCGTGAGGGACTCCGCTCCGTCCTCGCGGACCAGAAGGCAACGCCCCCGCACCACCGCATTGACCTTTTCCGGCATCGGTCTCGAGACGGCCCGGGTCCTTCGTTCCGCGGGCGCCGATGTCGTCGTACCCGCCCGTGACACGGACCGGGCCCGGGCCGTCCTGCGGAACGTCGACGGCGTCGAGGTGGAGCAGATGGACCTGCTGGACCCGGCATCCATCGACGCCTTCGCCGACAAGTTCCTGGCCTCCGGACGTCGCCTGCACATCCTGGTGAACAGCGCGGGCGTCATGGCAACCCCGCTGACCCGGGACGCGCGTGGCTACGAGGGCCAGTTCGCCACGAACCACCTCGGACATTTTCAGCTCGTGTCCCGCCTGTGGCCCGCACTGGTCGCGGCCGGCGGAGCGCGGGTGGTGGCGGTGTCCTCCCGGGGGTTCCGCTTCTCCCCCGTCGTCTTCGACGACCTGCACTTCGAGCACCGGACGTACGAGCCGTTCGCCGCCTACGGTCAGTCGAAGACCGCGAACGCCCTCTTCGCGGTCGAGCTGGACCGGCGTGGGCGGGCGGAGGGCGTGCGGGCCTTCGCCGTGCACCCGGGCATCATCATCGACACCGGTCTCGCCAAGCACATCTCCGAGGAGATGATCCGGGCGGCGGGTGCCGTGGACGAGGAGGGCCGCCCCGTACGCGACCCCTCCCGCCAGCTCAAGACGATCGCGCAGGGAGCGGCCACCAGCGTCTGGTGCGCGACCAGCCCGCAGCTGGACGGGCTGGGCGGCGTCTACTGCGAGAACTGCGACATCAGCCCGCTGGTGGCCCAGGCGGACGAGGCCGCCTGGCGGGCCGGGGCGGAGGCCGTCGGCGTACTCGGGTACGCGGTATCCCGGGGCGGCCACCCGTCTGTGGGAGGTGAGCGAACGCCTCATGGCCTGATCGCCCGGCGTGCCCGTCGCCCGCCTGCGCGAGGGCCGTGCCCTACTGCTTGAGGACCGCGTCGATCCGGGCCAGCTCGTCCGCGTCGAAGTCCAGGTTGCGCGTGGCCGCGACGCTGTCCTCCAGCTGCTGCGGGCTGCTCGCGCCCACCAGGGCCGAGGTCACCCGGCCGCCGCGCAGCACCCAGGCCAGGGCCATCTGGGCCAGCGACTGACCGCGCGACCTGGCGATGTCGTCGAGGGCGCGCAACTGCCCCACCAGGTCCTCGGTGAGCGACTCGGCGGTCAGGAACGAACTGTCTCTCGCGGCCCGCGAACCCTCCGGAATGCCGTCGAAGTAGCGGGCGGTCAACAGGCCCTGCCCGAGCGGCGAGTAGGCGATGGAGCCGACCTGGAGTTCGTCCAGGGCGTCGAGCAGCCCCTCGTCCTCCGGGCGGCGGTCGAGCATCGAGTAGCGCGGCTGGTGGATCAGCAGCGGAGTGCCGAGTTCGCCGAGGATCCGGGCGGCCTCGCGGGTCTGCTCCGGCGAATAGTTGGAGACACCGACATACAGCGCCTTGCCCTGCTGGACCGCCGAGTGCAGGGCGCCCATCGTCTCCTCGAGCGGGGTCTCCGGGTCGGGGCGGTGCGAGTAGAAGATGTCGACATAGTCCAGGCCCATCCTCTTCAGGCTCTGGTCGAGCGACGAAAGCAGGTACTTGCGGGAGCCCCATTCGCCGTACGGACCCGGCCACATCAGGTGGCCGGCCTTGGTGGAGATCACCAGCTCGTCACGGTAGGGCGCGAAGTCCGCCCGCAGTGCGTCGCCGAGGGCGGACTCGGCGGCGCCGGGCGGCGGGCCGTAGTTGTTGGCCAGGTCGAAGTGCGTGACACCGAGGTCGAAGGCACGGCGCAGGATCTGCCGCTGGGTCTCCGCCGGGCGGTTGGGGCCGAAGTTGTGCCACAGTCCGAGGGACAGCGCGGGCAACCGCAGGCCGCTGCGTCCGGTGCGGCGGTAGGCCATGGCCTCGTAGCGGGCGGGATCTGCGGTGTACAACGTGCACTCCAGGTGGGGTCAGCCGACAACGCCCTCCACTCTCGCCCGCCCGTCCGGCAGCGGTCCAACAGAGGAATCCGATGGGATTGAACATTTACACTTCTCAATCATGGAATTGCGCCATCTCCAGCACTTCGTCGCCGTCGCCGAGGACCGGCACTTCACCCGGGCAGCGGAACGTCTGATGGTCTCGCAGTCGGGCCTGTCCGCGTCGGTCCGCGCCCTGGAGCGGGAACTCCAGGCCCCGCTGTTCGTTCGCACCACCCGCAGTGTCACGCTCACGGAGGCGGGCCGCGCCCTGCTGGTGGAAGCGGAGCGGATCCTGTCCCAGGTGCGCGCCGCCCGTGAGGCCGTCGCCGCCGTCCAGGGCGTGCTGCGTGGCACGCTGTCGCTGGGCACAGAGCAGTGCATCGCAGGGGTGGATGTCGCCCGGCTGCTCGCCGGGTTCCGTCGACGTCACCCCGACGTGGAGATCCGGCTGCGCCAGGCCGGTTCGGGCGCGCTGGCCGAGGAGGTCGCGGCGGGCCGACTGGATCTCGCGTTCGCGGTGCGCACCCAGGAGGACACCGACCAGCTGCGCTCCCTCCCGCTCACGAGCGAACCGATGACCGTACTGTGTCATCCGTCGCACCCGCTGGCGGACGGCGGCCCGGTGAGCCCTGAGGACCTGGGCGGCGAGGCGTTCGTCGACTTCCACCCCGACTGGGGGCCGCGTCGCACGACCGACGTGGCGTTCGCGGAGGCGGGGGTGCACCGGACGGTGACGCTCGAGGTCAGCGATGTGCACAGCCTGCTGGAGCTGGTCCACGAAGGGCTCGGCATCGCCGTCGTCCCGCGCCATTTCGGACAGAAGCGGGAGGCCTCCACGCTCGTGTCGCTCCCGGTCAAGAGCGACGCCCTGTACGAGACCGTCGCCGTGCTGCCGCCGCACGAGGCGACGAGCCCGGCGGCCCGGGCCCTGATGGTCCTCCTGGCGGCGGACACGGACGAGGACACCGGCGACGGCTGACCGGCGCTGCGCCCGATGGCCCCGCGTAGCCGGCCGCGATGCGCGATGGTGGACCCATGCATGCGAAGGACATCCTCATCGACGCGTACAGCCGCATCCAGGAAGAAGTCCATGCCGCCGTCGACGGGCTGGGACCTGACGAGCTCAACGCCCGTCCCGCCGAGGACGCCAACTCGATCGCGTGGCTCGTCTGGCACCTGACCCGGGTGCAGGACGACCACGTCGCCGACGCCGGCTCCCTCGAGCAGGTCTGGCTCTCACAGGGGTGGGAGAAGCGCTTCGGCCTCGATCTTCCCCGCCAGGACACGGGGTACGGCCACAGCCCGCAGGCGGTCGCCAGGATCCAGGTGGAATCGGGCGACCTCCTCACCGGCTACTACGACGCCGTGCACGAGCAGACGCTCGGGTTCGTGCACGGGCTGACCGCCAAGGACTTCGAGCGCATCGTGGACGAGCGCTGGGATCCGCCGGTCAGCCTGGGCGTACGACTGGTCAGCGTCCTGTCCGACGATCTGCAGCACGCCGGACAGGCCGCCTATGTCCGCGGGCTGCTCCGGAGCGCGGCCTCGTAGCCGGGCAGGATCACGTCCCGGATCAGGGCGTTGCGCTCGTCGAACGGGATGAACGCGCTCTTGACGGCGTTCACCGTGACCGTGCGCAGATCCTCGACCGTCCAGCCCGCCTCCTCGACCAGCAGGGACATCTCGCGGGTCATCGTGGTGCCCGAGACCAGACGGTTGTCGGTGTTGAGGGTGACCCGGAAGCCCAGGTCCTTCAGTGCCGTGATCGGGTGCCCGGCGATCGAGGAGGCGGCGCCCCTCTGAAGGTTGGAGGTCGGGCACATCTCCAGCGCGATTGGGCGGTCCCGCACCCAGCCTGCGAGCCGGCCGAGCTTGCCGTCGACCATGTCGTCGGTGATGCGCACACCGTGGCCGATGCGCTGGGCGCCGCAGACCTGAAGGGCTTGATGGATGCTGGGCAGGCCGTGCGCCTCGCCCGCGTGAATGGTGAACGGCATGCTCTCGCGCCGCAGGTACTCGAAGGCGGCGAGGTGGTCGGCGGGCGGAAAGCCGTCCTCGGCTCCGGCGATGTCGAACCCGACCACGCCCGCGTCGCGGAAGGCCACCGCGAGGTCGGCGATCTCCCGGGTGCGGTCGAACATGCGCATGCCGCACAGCAGGGTGCCGACCTGGACGGGGTGCTGCCGCCGCCTTCGCCGTGCCGGAGGCGAGCCCTTCCTGCATGGGTGCGAGCCGATCGAGGGCCCGACGGGCGAGCGGGGGACGGCGAACGGCAGCGCGAGCGGGAGGAGCAACAGGAAGGTCATTGCTCGCCGGATTCCAGTACATCCCGGAGAACGCGCTCGTCCTCTTCGCTGAGCTGGGCCACGAAGCGGGCCAGCACCGTGTGCCGGTCGCTGTCCCGGTCCAGCTCGGTGTGCATGCGCCGGGCGGTGAGGTCGTGGGCGTCCTGGACAGGGAAGTAGGCGTATCCACGGCCCTGGCGCCGGCGTTCGACGACGCCCTTGTCGTGCAGTCGGGACAGGATCGTCGTCACCGTCGTGCGGGCGAGTCCGCCGCCCAGGCTCAGCTGCACCTGTCCAGGGGTCTGGGGGGCGTCCGCTGCCCAGAGGGCGGCCATGACGGTCGCTTCCAGCTCGCCCGCCGGGCGGCGCTCGTCCTTCGCTTCGGTCATGGAACCTTCCTCACCCCGCAATCGTCCGCGTTCGTGCAGACCGTCTGCAGGAACGCAGTCTTCGCGGATCCGGCCGGGCCGGGCCGCGCATCCATTATGAAAGGGACACGCGCCCAGGGACGCGAGCCCTGGGACCGCTCCGCCCCGCACGGTCACCCTCCCCCGGACGCCGCCGTGTAGCGGCGGCACACCGCCGGCTCGACGACGGTGAGCGCACTGGCGCCGTCCCCGGCCCGAGCCGGGCCGGCCCACTGGTGACTCGTGGGACGGCCGGGGGCACCGCGCACAGGGTGTCGCGGCCGTGGACCGAGCGTGCTGATGGAGGAGCGGCGCGGACAGGCAAGACGAGGTGCGGCCCGGCAGCGGGTCCGGGTCCGGTCCGCTTTGCGGGGGCGACTGGGCGGGCCTAGCGTGGAGGGATGTCCGACCTCGACACCGGTTCCGGTGCCGGTTCGGCGTACTGTGACGCCGGCGCGGCGCTGGCGGTGGTCGGTCCGTCGGGAACGGTGACACGGTGGACGGATGCCGCGCGGCAGTTGCTCGGCTATCGGCCCCAGGAGGTTCTGGGGCGGTCCGCCGGGTCGCTGCTGGCGTCGCCCGGTGAGTCCCGGGACGGGTTCGATCAGGAGTGGTCGGGGCGCACGGTGCTGCGCCGTCGGGACGGGCGGACGGTGGACGTCAGTCTGCGGGTGTCCGCGCTGTCCGGGGAAGACGGCACCGTGGAGTGGCTGGTCTCGCTGACGGGGGCGCCGGGATCGGCGCGTGCGGTGTCGGTCGCGGAGAATTGTCCCTTCCCCATGGCCGTCTGGGATTCGGAACTGCGCATGGCGTGGCTGAACGAAGCCCTCGCCGACGCCTACGGAAGTCCCCGGGAGGCGCGGCTCGGCCGGGTGCTGGAGGAGTCGCCACTGTACGCGGACACCAGCGAGGTCAAGGCGACGCTGCGCGAGGTGCTGGACAGCGGTGTTCCGGTGATCGGACGGGAACTGGACCAGCGGGACCGTCGCTGGCGCCGCACGTACGCGCTCTCGGTGTTCCCGGTGGAGAACGCGCGTGCCGGCGAGTCCGGGGTGTGCTCCCTGAATGTGGACGTGACCAGCTCGCGGCGAGCGCGGGAGCGGATCACGCTGCTGAGCAGGGCGGGCACCCGCATCGGCACCACCCTGGACGTCAGACAGACCGCACAGGACCTGGCCGACGTCGTGGTGCCGGTGCTGGCGGACTACGCGACCGTCGACCTCCTCGACTCGGCCGAGCTCGGCGGGCGGCCGCTCACACAGCTCGGCGCGGCGGGCGACGGCCGGATCCCGGCGTTCCACCGCGGTGGCATGGCGTCGATCCACGAGGGCATGCCGGAGTCTCTCTGGTCGCCTGGCGATCCGGTCTTCGTCCCCCCGAACTCTCCCTTCATGGAGGTCCTGGCCTCCGGGCGTTCCTACCTGGAGCCCGAGCTGGACGCCTCGCCCGGCACGTGGCTGGCGCAGGACCCGAGACGGCGCGAGAGGGTCGTCACCCTGGGCATGCACAGTCTGCTGATCCTGCCGATCCACGCCCGCGGCGAGATCCTGGGGGTCACGGTGCTCGTCCGTACGGAGAATCTGGTGCCGTTCGACGAGAACGACCGCCTGGTCGCGGAGGAACTGGTCAGCCGGGCGGCGCTGAGTCTGGACAACGCACGCCGCTACGCCCGCGAGCACACCGCGGCCCTGGCGCTGCAACGCGACCTGCTGCCGCGGCATCCCAGCGGTGGGAGCGCTGTGGACGCGGTGTGGCGCTATCTGCCGTCCGACAAGCGCGGCGGCGTCGGCGGCGACTGGTTCGACGTGATCCAGCTGTCCGGCGCCCGGGTCGCCCTGGTGGTCGGCGACGTCGTCGGCCACGGCATCAACGCCGCGGCGGCCATGGGCCGGATCCGCACCGCGACGATGACGCTGGCCGCGCTGGACCTGCCCCCCGCCGAGGTGCTGGCCAACCTCGACGACCTGCTCGCCCGCCTCGCGGCCGAGAGCGTGGAGGCCACGGCCATGCCCCCCGCGATCATGGGAGCCACCTGTCTGTATGTCGTCTACGACCCCATCAGCCGGCGGTGCACCGCCGCGCGGGCCGGGCACCCGCCACCCGCCCTCGTCGACCCGTCGGGCGCCGTCACGCTGCTCGACGTGCCCCCGGGGGCACCGCTCGGCGTGGGTACTCGGACCTTCGAGGCCGTGGAGTACGAGCTGAGCGAGGAAAGCACACTCGTCCTCTACACCGACGGTCTCGTCGAGACCCATGACCATGACATCGACTTCGGTCTGGACCGTCTGTGCCGCGCCCTCGGCCAGCGGCCGGGGGCCCCGTTGGAGGAGCTGTGCTCGTCGGCGGTCGCCATCATTCCGGCCGGCGAGCAGTCCGACGATGTCGCGGTGCTCCTGGCCCGGTCCCACTCGTTGGATCCGGACCAGGTCATGGAGTGGGAGTTGGCCGCCGACGCCGCGGCCGTCGGCGGCGTCCGAGCGGCGGCCGTACGGACGCTGACGGACTGGCGGCTCGAACGGCTGGTGCCCGCCGCTGAGCAGATCATCGGCGAACTGCTCGCGAACGCCGTTCTCCACGCGGCGGGCCCGGTGCGTCTGCGCCTGATCCGCTACCAGGTGCTGGTGTGCGAGGTCTTCGACCGCAGCCTTCACATCGTGCGGGCGGGCAACGCCGGACCGACCGACGAGGGGGGCCGAGGTGTCGCGATCGTCGCCGCGCTCGCCTCCCGTTTCGGTTCCCGATGGACATCGAACGGCAAGTGCGTCTGGGCCGAGCTGCCATTGCCCCCCGGAGGCGGCGACGGGGGCGAAACGGGCTGATGACGGACGGCGCCGCTCGAAGCGTGAGGGCCCCGGGCCCCCGGAGGCGGGGCCGCGCCCCGTCGCCCTACCGCTCCTGCAGGCGCACGGTGTCGAGGCGCTTCATCTCGTCGTCCGTGAGCCGTAGTGCACCGGCCGCCACGTTCTCCACGAGGTGATCGGGGTTGCCCGTGCCCGGGATGGCCAGGACGTGGGGGCCCTGCTGAAGCGTCCACGCCAGCCGGACCTGGGCGGGCGTGGCGTCGTGCGCCCGTGCGATGGCCTGGACCTCGTCCTCCTCGTTGCCGGCCGGGCCGCGCGCGCCGCCCTTTCCGGCGACCGCGAAGAACGGGACGAACGCGATGCCCTGTTCACCGCACAGCCGCAGCAGTTCGTCGGTGCCCGGAGCGGGGGCGTGGAGACCGTACTGGTTCTGTACGCACACCACCGGTGCGACGGCCTGCGCCTCGGCGAGTTGGTGGGGCTCGACGCCGGAGATGCCGAGGTGCCGGATCAGCCCCGCCTCGCGCAGTTCGGCGAGCGCGCCGAAGTGTTCGGCGATCGAGTCCCACCGCTCCATCCAGCGAAGGTTGACCACGTCCAGGTGGTCCCTGCCGAGCTGCCGCAGATTCTCCTCGACATGCCCGCGCAGCTCGTCCGGACGGGCCGAGGTGCCCCATTCACCCGAGTAGTCGCGGTAGGGGCCGACCTTCGTGACGATGACCAGGTCGTCCGCGTAGGGCGCGAGGGCGCTGTTGATCAGCTCGTTCGCCGAGCGCAGCGACGAGAAGTAGAAGGCGGCCGTGTCGATGTGGTTGACGCCGAGCTCGACCGCCCTGCGCAGCACGGCGATCGACTGCCCGCGGTCGCTCGGCGTTCCGAGGTGGAAGGCGGCACTGCCCGTCAGCCGCATCGCGCCGAAACCGATGCGGTTGACGGGCAGGTCGCCCAGGCTCCAGGTGCCCGCGGCGTCCGCGGTGATCGTCCGTGAGGTCATGGGCCGATCATGCGCACGCTTCACGGACCCGCGCATCCGGTTTGAGGAGCCCTCTACGGATGGATGTAGGTGTTCAGCGTACTCACCGCCGAGGCCGGGTTGCCGAGGTCGTAGCGGTCGACGGCAAGAAAGTTGGGCTTCTTGCGGGCCCCCGGCTGACAGAACCGCTGGGCACGGTCGGCGAGTTTGCTGTTGTTGGTCCCCGCCGTGGACGCGATCGCCGCGTCACGGAAGTGGTTCATGACGAACAGCGGGCGGAAACCGGGTTCGGTGCGGGTCAGCGGGATGACGGTGTTCGCGTCGTACCAGCGGCTGTAGCAGGACCAGTCGGAGGAGCCGATGCCCGGGCCCATGGACCAGTAGTTCTCCACCGTCCAGTCCTTCTGGTACATCACGCCGAAGCTGTCGCGGGTGAGTCCGGCGGCCTCACCGCGGCACGACTGTGATCGGTGAAGATCAGCAGCCGGTCGTTCGCCGCGATCAGATCGGCCATCGTCGGCCAGCCGTTCCACCTCACCCCTGTCTGATCGCGCCGGTAGAGAACGTCCGACAGGCCGTTCACCCTGGCCAGTTCGCTGCGCAGGACGCCCGGATCGACGTAGTCCTCCAGGAAGACGGTGATGAACTGATCGGGGTGTGTCCTGAGGAAGTCCACGATGCGCTGGACATCCACCCACAGGGCGACCGGACGGCTGACCAGGGTGCAGCCGCCCCGTCGTAGCTACCGCCAGACGCACGTCATGATTCGGAGGTGTCGCCCTCCGTACCTCCGGCGCCCAGGACGAACGTTCCCTTGGCCGGCAGCGTGGCGACTACGCCCCGGTCCCTCAGCAACCGGACGGCACGGCGCACGGTCCCGATGGCCACACCGTAGATCTCTGTCATGGCCCGCTCGCCGGGCAGCGCGGCACCCTTCGGCAGTTTGCCCGACCGGACCTCCTCCTGGATCTGGTCCGCAAGCTCCTCGTATCGGTACTTCGGCAGGTCGGTCATGAAACGAGACTGACGCGGCCTTCGTCGTCCCGCAGCGTGGGAACGCGTCCGGACGCGTTGGGTATCAAGGGGACGCAGGGGGACGCGGTTGCGGTAACGTCGTTAACGACAGGACCCCCGCGACCGTGCGACCGGTCCGGGGGCATGGCCGACTGCGAAGGAGTCGACATGGAAGACCTTAACGTCTGCGGCGCTGAAGCCCTGGTCCCCGCGGACCATTCAGCGGACACGCTGGGCGAGCTGGCAGCCGATTGCTGCCTGGTCCCTGGGCATGCGGGCGACCACTTCAACGGCATGGCCCGTTGGGCAGCGGAGGAGGCGTCCCGCGCGGACCTGATCCTGGGCCTGATGGAGGGCCTGTGCACGGAGGACGCGGAACTCCTCCGGAGCATGCTGCGGCTGGCGGAGCTGGCTCGGCCGGAGGCTGACGACGTCCAGCTCCTGGAGGACGCTCTGGTCTCCCTGGACGGCCTCTTCGCTGCGGTGGATGCCGCATGAATGCCCTGCGACGCCTGCCCTGGCAGGACAACGGGAAGCCTGCGTACGTCACGCCCGGCGACGGGATCGTTAACGCCCTCGCGGACACCATGGAGAACATGACCCTGGCCCAGGCGGAGGACCTGGCCGACCAGGCCGCGCGGATGGCACGCGACAGCAAGGCGAACGCGCGCGACATGCGGCCCGTCCTGGCGCTCCTGGCTGGCGCCGTTAACGTCGCCAGGCTCCGTGGTGAGAGGCTGGGCGAGGACAGCGACGAGGAGCGTGCCCAGCGGGACGCGGATCGTTAACGACAGCCCTCAAACAAACAAGGCCCCCGACCAGTCCCAGCGAAGGACAGTCGGGGGCCTTCGTCGTGCGGCCGGACGCTCCAGCCACCAGGCGACGAACCAGTGTCACGACTTGAGCACACTGCCTTCAGATGATGCTCGCCTGGGCGCATGATGCCTCGACAGAACACGCATCATCTCGGGGGATTGATGTCCAGCTACAGCGACGTACAGAAGGCCGTCAGGGTCGAGAAGTTCCGGATCTGGTTCGCGTGGATCAGCGGCGGCGTGATCATACTCCGTCGAGCCGAGCACGGCCGCCCCCGGACGGGGCGAGCAACAGGACCTGGCGCACGCGCCGGTGGGGGCGGCCGCGGTGGGGGGTTGCGCAGGCTCACTCAACACCATTGGTCTGTACCAGTCAAGGGTGCAGACCGGCCAACTGGCCTTGCATCCCAGCGAGTCGGCGGCGGACTCGGGCCTTCGCCCGGCCGGTCCGTCACACCCGCGGGTCTCCCACGAGCTCCCGCAGCCGCTGCTCCAGGAAGGTACGCTCCGCCACTGCCGGCGGCATCTCTGAGACACCCGCCGAGGCCGGCCGGGCACCACTACGGCGCCTGGTCGGGCCGCACCGTGATGTGATCGGGCTCCAGTTCCAGCAGGACGCGGTCGCGGATCTCCAGGGCCTGGGTGAAGTCGCCCGGCAGCTGGAGCCGGCCGGTGCGGTCCACGGTGGCGTACTCGCGGGCCGTGGTCGTGGTGCGCCCCTGCTCGTCGGTGGTGGTGCGGCGCAGGACCTCCGAGGCCGTGCGGCCGTCGCGGATGGCGACGGTGCGGTGGACCGCGGAGGCGACGGCGGTGTCGTGGGTGACCAGGACGACCGTCGTGCCGAGTTCCTCGTTGACGGTGCGGAAGGTGGCGAAGACCTGCTCGGCGGTGGCGGAGTCGAGCTGGCCCGTGGGCTCGTCGGCGAGGACCAGGGCCGGGTGGTTGGCCAGCGCCACGGCGATGGCGGTGCGCTGCTGCTCGCCGCCCGACATCTGGTGCGGATGCCGGTCGCGGCAGTGGGCCACGCCGGTCATCTCCAGGAGCTCCGCGGTACGGGCGGCGCGCCGCCGCCTGCCCCTGACGATGCCGCTGAGGCGCATGGGCAGGGCCACGTTCTGGGCGGCTGTGAGGTAGGGCAGCAGGTTGCGTGCCGTCTGCTGCCAGACGAAGCCCACCACTTCGCGCCGGTAGCGCAGCCGGGACCGGCTGTCCATGGCCAGCAGATCGAAGCCCGCGACCGAGGCGCCGCCCGCGGTGGGGACGTCGAGACCCGCCAGGATGTTCAGGAGCGTGGACTTGCCGCTGCCCGAAGCGCCGACCAGGGCCATGAGCTCGCCCTTCGCGACCAGCAGGTCCAGCCCCTGCAGGGCCTGCACCTCCCCTCCCTGGCCGGCGAAGATGCGCACGAGGCGGTCGCACGCGATCAGCGCGTCGTGGCTGTGAGCGGGTTGCTCCCGCTGCTGCGCGACGCGCCGCTCCAGGTCGGCGAGCGTGAGCTCGTCCGGCGCCGCCGAGGTCTGTTCCGTCATGTCTGGTCCCCCATCCTCAGGTTCGCGCCTTCGCCGCGCCGTCCGGTCAGCCACGCCTGGGCCGCGAGCACGGCGCACGCCACGGCCAGCAGTCCCGCCGACGGCAGGAAGAGTGCGAGCGGGTCGGTGTCCAGCACCACCGCCGGCACGTCGGCCATCGGCGGCCGGCTGGTGAAGGCCAGGGCGGTCAGGTCGACCCCGGGCCGCAGCAGCGGGACCACGGCGAGACCGGTGAGCATGCCGCCGACCGCCCCGAGCAGGATCTGCGGCAGCATGTCGAGCACGGCGAGCCACTGGCGCTGGCGCGCCTGCATGCCCATGGTGCGCAGCCGGGCCAGCGCGGTGCGGCGCTGCGGTGAGCTCTGCAGCAGGAAGAGCAGCAGGGCCAGGGCGCAGTAGCCGCCGCCGGCCGCGACCACCGCCAGATACACGCGCTGGGCACCGGACTGGAGAGCGGTCGCCTTCAGCGCCGCCCGCTCCTGTGACCGCAGCTTGACGGTCAGTCGGGCCGACGCCTGGTGAGCGGTGGCGCGCAGGGCCGTGCCGTCGACGTGGTCGCCGGTCACGTACAGCGCCGTGGGGTCCAGAGCGGACGCCTCCAGCCATTCGGGATGGGCACGTGCCACGGCCTTCGTCGACACGATGACGAAGTTCCGGCCGTCCGGCACCACGGCGGCGGCGTCCCTTGTCGCCACAGCCCGCACGTCGAAGGGGCCGGCGGACGTCTGCATGGTGATCGGGTCGCGGCCGAACTCCGTTGCCAGCCGCGGGGACACCACCGCGGCGGGCGCGCCCGCACGGCGACCGTCCAGCACCGCCGCCGGGAAGCGGCCGTCCACGCCGGTCACCGCGGCGAGCCGCGCATAGGACCCGGGGTCCACCATGAGCAGGTCGTACGTGATCCCGCCGCGCTCCGTGTGCTGATCGGCATCGATGCGGACGGCCGCCACGTCGCGCACGCCGCTGAGGAGGTGGACGCGTTCCGCGAGACCGGACGGCAGGGCGGCCGGCGCCTCGATGCTGGCGTCCGCGCCGACGGCCGCGAGGGCCGCCCGGTCCCGCCCGGCGGCCACCCCGGACAGGACCGCACCGCCGAACGAGGTCACGGTGAGCGCCACCAGGACGGCGAGCAGCGGCAGCGTGGCCGTGGCGGGAGCACGGCCGGCGCGCGCCACGCCCAGGGGGAGGACCGCACCCCGGAGGCGGGCCGCGGGCCGGGCGAGCAGCCGTAGCGGCAGCGGATACAGCCGGAGCAGCACCACTGCGGCGACCACCGCGACGAGGACGGGAGCGGCCGCGGTGAGCAGGTCGAGGCCGCCGTCCGCCGTACCGCGGCGGCGCAGCGCCAGCACGGCGCCGGTCACGACGAGGACGACGGTCAACTCGGCCACGGTGCGGCGCCGCGAGGGGCGGGCGCGCACGAGGTCCTCCGGCTCGCCCGGGCGCACGGCGCGGACGGAGAGCAGGGCACGTAGGGGCGGAGCCAGCGACGCGACAGCCGCGACCCCGCTCGCCGCCCATACGGCGGCCGCGGAGCGCTGCGTGGGAATCAGCAGCAGGGCGAGGACCAGTCCGGCGGCCGCGGACGGCACCGCCGTGAGGGCGCTCTCACCGAGCAGACGCACCGCCAGGCCGCGCAGGCCCGCTCCGCGGGCGCGCATCAGCATCAGCTCCGTGCGCCGCCGGGCGGCGGCCAGTTCACCGGCCATGAGCAGCACGATGACGGCGACCGTCCCGACGCCGACCGCCGCGACCATGATCAATGGCGCGGTGGCAGCCCGTTCTCTTCCGAACGGCTCCACGTGGGTGGCCAGACCCTCCTCCTCGACGGTGAACCCGCGCAATCCGGTCAGCTGCTGGAGCCGCGCGGCCTGCGGGCCGCTGGTGAGCGCGGTGACACGGTCGACCACGGCGGAGGCGTTGCTCGCGGTCAGGGCGTCGGTGTCGGCGGGGTGGTGCCAGTAGGTGGTGACGCCTTCGTGCAGGCCGAGCAGGGCTCCCGTGGCCCTCTCGTCGACGAAGGCGGTGAAGTGCCAGTAGAACTTGGGGTCTTTGCGGAGCTCGCCGGGCACAGTGGACAGCTTCGGTGCCTGCAGGTCCGGCTCCGCGTTCCAGTAGGAGGCCTTGGCGTGTTGGGGCCGGACGACGCCGGTGATCCGCACCGTCAGCTTGGCTCCGCCCGCTTCGGCGAGATGGACCACGGAACCCGTGTGCAGACGCATGGTGTGTGCCGTGCGCTCGGTGACGGCCGCCTCGACGGTGCCGGCGCCGGAGCCCGGCCGGGGCAGTCGTCCGTCCACGACGCGCGTGAAGCGGTCGAGGTCCGGCTGGGCGACGAGGGTGGCCCGCGGGTCGATGTGCCGGGTCGGCCGGGGCAGGTTCGGGTCCGTGGCGGGCACGGCCTGAGCCGTCCGCACGCCGTAGACGGTCTGCCGCCCGTCCAGAGCGAGGGGCGGGCGTACGACGCTCTGGAACGTCGATTCGGTCGAGGCCAGGGACCGGGGGGTGACGAGGGACTCGGCGTCGTAGGGGAAGGACAGCCACGACACGTCCAGCGTCGCCGTGACGCTGCGATCGGCCACGCTCGCCCGGGTCACCATGTCGCGCAGGGCGGAGTCCTCCTGGACGTCGATCGCGCGGGGCAGGGCCGCCGCAAGGAACGCTGTGACCAGAACCAGCAACGACAGGGCCAGCGTGACGCCGGGTGCCGCGCGCAGACGGGTGCGTATCCAGGGGGCGTCGGCCGAGAAGGCGGTGCCGGTGGGTCCGGTGCCGCTTCCGGCATACGTGCGCCGGCGGCGCGGGAGCGCAGGCATGTCATTCACCTCCCTGGCGGCGCAGGGCCTGGGCCGGTTCGCCGGACCGCAGCGCCGTCAGTACGACCACAAGCAGCGGTACCGCGGTCACCGCGATCAGCAGCCGTGCCACCGGGCCCGCGGGCAGCTCGACACGGAGAGCCGGAAGCGGACGGGCCGCCTGCGCCGTGAGGACGATCAGCGGTACGACGAGGCGCGTGAGCAGAACACCCAGGGCCACGCCTACGGCCACCGCGACGGCCAGCAGCAGACCCTGCTCGGCGGCGGCCCCGCGGGCCAGCGAGCGCCGGGAGGCGCCCAGGGCCCGCAGTACCGCCTGTTCGTCCGCACGCTCCCGGTACGCGCCGACCGCCGCGACGGCGCAGCCCACGGCGGCCAGCACCGCCGCGGCCACCACGGCTGCAGGGAGGCCGGCCTGCGGGCCCGCACCGAGCGGGTCGGCCTTGAGCCTCTCCCGCTCCTCGTCCTGGACGAGCACGGAGGCGGCATCGGCACGGCCCCGCAGCACCGTCGCCACACGGGAGGCGGCGCCGTGGTCCGTGGCGAGCCACCACTCGTCGGGCTCCAGTACCACCCCGCCGTGATCCGCCAGGGCCCGGTTCACGGCGCGCAGGTCGAGCAGCAGGGCACCACCGTCGCCGGTGGCCGGCGGCACTACCGTGGGCAGGGCGCGTACGGCTGCGGTGACGCGGACCGTCAGCGTCGTACTGCCCAGGTTGACGTCCGCCGTCTGGCCCACATGCGTACCCGTGGCGCGGAGGAAGGCATCGGTGGCCAGCGCGGCCGGTACGGGGACGGCGGCGGTGTCGGCCCGCAGGACGAGCTCTCCGGCCGTGACCCCACTGGGGTCCTGCGGCGATGCCTCGTACCCGGTGCCGTATCTGACGGAGAGCGGGGCCGCGGCGGTGGAGCGGGCCGCCGTGGCCCGCGGCGCGGAGGCGCCCGGGGTGGGGGTCAGCACGCGGGCGCCCCAGACGGCACCGGCGGGCACCGGGACGGCGTGTGTGCGTCCGTCGGTCAGGACGGCGTTGAGCCCGGTGACCGTCAGGCGGTGCTCCTCGGCATGTCGCGGCAGGAGGTAGCCGGCGTTGATCCCGGTCAGCCGCAGCGGGCCGGCGGGGGCCGCGCCCTGCACCCGGCCGGACTCGGCGGCGAAGTCCGCCGTCAGCACGTGCGGGCGGCCGTCGGCGGGCAGCGTGCCCAGGGGGAAGGTGTACGGGACGCCGTACCGGTCCGTGACGGTGGCGACAAGGCTGGGGGCGGCCGTGCTCCGAGGCGACCCGCCCGCCGGGCCGAGCACTTCCAGGCGCGCGGTGATCCTCAGCCGGCCGGCGTTCTCCGGCAGCACGAAGCCCGCAGATCTGCCCTGCGCCTGCGCACCGGTGTGGAGGGGCCCGAGCAGCCGGCGCGGTGAGCGGTCCGCCAGGTCGTCGCGCCAGTGGAGCACCCCGGCCGCGGCCTCGGTGTCCATGGCCAGCACGGTGGCGTCGCGGTCCTGGGGCAGGGAGATCTCGGTGCGGACAGTGGGGGCGGCGGCCACGATGCCGGGAATGCCGTCGTAGACCCCACCCTGGGCGAAGGACGGGGTGGACGAGTCGGCCACGCGGAGGTCCGCGCCGACCGCGAAGTCGGCCTGATCGCGCTGGGAACGCGCCCAGCTGGCGTACTCGCCGGTCGCGAACACCCCCATCGCCACGGCGAGCACCACCAGCAGCACCGGGCCCGCTCCCCGCCCGGGACGGCGGGACAGCTGCCAGCCGGTGAGCGCCGCCGCCAGTCCGCGGGTGCCGGCGGCCCGCCGCTCGCCGAGCCGGGCCGCGAGCGGAAGCAGCCGCAGGGCCACCACCGCGCCCGCGCACAGGCAGAGCGCCGGCGCGGCCACGAGCACCGGATCGACACCCAGGGCGCCGCCCGTGTCGACCGTAAGGACTCCCGAGCCCGAAGCCCGGCGGGACAGCTGCCAGTAGGCCAGCACCGCGACGACGACGAGCGCCACGTCGGCCCCGGCCTTCACGATCCCGGGCAGCTTGTCCCGGCGCCGGCCGGTGTTTCGCTCGTCGACGTAGGTGCCGGTGCGGCGCAGCGCCGGGCCCGCGACGGCGAGCGCGCAGACCAGCGCGGTGACGGCGGCCACGGTCCACGTCCCGGCCGGTGAGCCGTCGAGCCGCACCTGCGCGCGGGCCAGCGGGCCGTGGCCGGCCAGCAACCGCAGCAGCGGGCCCGCGAGCAGGGGCGCCACCACGACCGCGGGCAGCGCCAGCAGCAGGGCCTCGACCGCCGCGAGCCCCGCCACGCGGGCGCGGGAGGCACCACGGGCCCGCAGTTGTGCGATCTCGCCCGCCCGCTCCCCGGCGAGCAGGCCGGCCACCAGGAGCAGTGCGAAGGCCGCCAGGAGCACCACCTGCAGCGTGCTGATCAGCACCGTGGACCGGCTCACCAGGAGCGTGCGGCGCAGGTCCGTCAGCAGATCCGGCAACTCGCTGCGGGCTCTGACGGATCCGTTCGTCGACCGGTTCAGGTCATGCAGCGTCTGCTGCGCGCTGTGCCGCAGACGGTCCATGCGCGCCGTGGTCATGGCGGAGAAGTCCGCGCGAGCCTGCCAGGACATGTGGTCAGGTGCGACGGCCCCGGAGGTGAAGGCGCCGGGGTCCGCAAGCATCGGGCCGTACGTGGTGAACGACAGCGTCCGCACACCCCGGCCGCTCAGCGGGTCGAGCCGCCAGTACAGGTCGGTGCGGTCGACCGGCCGGTACAAGCCCGTCACCAGTACGTGCAGCGGCCGACCGTCGCGCCGGTCGCTGAGGGTGATGCGGTCCCCGGTGTGCAGGCCCAGCACACGGGCGGCCTGTTCGGGCAGGGCGACGGGAACCGGGCGTCCGGCTTCCGGCGGGCCGGGACGGGTTCCGCCGGTCATCGTGACCCGCGCGGGGTCGAGGGTGGCCAGCAGCGTCAGGTCGGGGTCGGCGCCAGGGGAGGTGCCGACTGCGCGGGGCAGGCCGTACGAAGCGGACTGGATGCTGGCGGCCACCCGTACCGGCATGCCGTCGAAGGCTGCAGGAACGGTCCTGCGCACGGCCGTGTCAAGTGCGGCGCGGTCGGTCGAAGTGACATCCGCGTCGGCCTCGACCAGGGTGCGCGTGGCCGCCTGGTCCTGCAGAGCACGCCGCAGCCCGGCGTCCCCGACCGCTCCGCTGAACGCCGCCAGCGATGCCAGTACGCACGTGGTGAGCACCACACAGAGCAGCGCGGCACCCAGCAGCAGCCAGTGCGCGCGTGCGCGCAGCAACACGAACCCCGTCAAAACTCTCCCCGCCACCGTCCCGCGCACCCACGCAGAGGTACGCAGCCGACCCCGTCCCACGGCGGAGCCTTCTCTGTTCTCCATTTGTCGCTGCGGTCATGAGAACACGGGGCACAACGTACCCGTCCATCAGGGGTCTGTCAGGTGATCCACAGGCGCGATTATGCTGACCGCCATGAGCGAACGGGTGCTGGACCGGGCGGACGGCCCGACGGGAGGTGAACCGGCACCACCGGACGGCAACATGGTCACGGTTCACCAGGTCACGCGGACCTACGGTCACGGGGACACTGCCGTGCGTGCCCTGCGCGAGGTGTCGTTCGGTGTGCCACGCGGAGAGCTCGTGGCACTCAAGGGACGTTCCGGTTCCGGCAAGACCACCCTGCTCAACGTGGTCGGCGGGCTCGACCGCCCGGACTCCGGCAGCGTACGCGTCGCCGGAACCGAACTCGTGGGCCTCGGCGAGAAGGAACTGCTCGACCTGCGCCGCGACCACATCGGCTTCGTCTTCCAGTCCTTCGGCCTGCTGCCCGTCCTCACCGCGGCCGAGAACGTCGGCGTCCCACTGCGCCTGCGCAGAACCGAGCGCCGCGAGCGCGAGGACCGCGTCGCCCTGCTGCTCAGCCTGGTCGGCCTCGAGGACCACGTCGCCCAGCGCCCCGGCGAGCTGTCCGGCGGTCAGCAGCAACGCGTCGCCATCGCCCGCGCCCTCGCCAACCGCCCCTCCCTCCTCCTCGCCGACGAACCGACCGGACAGCTCGACGCGGAGACCGGCCGCTCCGTCATGGAACTGCTGCGCGCGGTCGTCCACAGCCAGGCCGTCACCGCCCTCGTGGCCACCCACGATCCCCAGCTCCTAGCCATCGCCGACCGTGTCCTGGAACTACGCGACGGCCGTATCGTGCCGGAGGAGTGAGCACGGGCGGGTCGGCTGCAGGCGCGCTGGGCGTGATGTGTGCGGGAGTGGCTGTGAAGAGCACCCCGCGCGCATAGCGGTATCGGCACCCCGCCACCGGACGCGCAAGGAACTTCGGCCGGCCCGCAGCCGCGGACCGGCCTCACCGTCGCCCCGCCGTCCCCGGCCGGGGTCCGTGTCAGCGGTTCGGCACCAGCCATGGCTCCTGCGGCAGCGGACTGCCGGTCTCGATCAGAGACTTGAGGTTGGACAGGACGGCCGCCCAGCCCCCGGCGACGTCCGCACGCGCGCTCTCGTCCGCCAGATCCTCGTGGGTGACCGTGAGCCTGACGATGTCGGCGTGCGGCTGGATGTCGAAGGTGACCTTGGAGTACGTGTCCTGCCGTCCCTCGTCCTCCGGGGCGGTCCAGGTGGTGACAAGGCGGGTGGGCCGATCGCTCTCGATCACCTCCCCGACCACGTCGGCGACGCCCGAACCGTCCGTGCGGACGTGTTCCCAGCGGGAGCCGGGCTTCCAGTCGGAGACGTTGCTGTGGCCCCAGTACGCGGCGGTCAGCTCGGGGTCGGTGAGCGCGTCCCAGACGATTTCGGGTGTGCTCTTGATGTAGATGACGTACACGAACGTGGGCTTGTCGCTCATGGCTTCCTCGGCTTGTCGTTTGAGGGCGCTCAGCGCACGCAGGCGCGGGCGCTCGAACTTGTCGATCCACCGCTCCTGGATCTCGTGGAGCGGCACCGGATTGAGGTAGTGCAGCTTCTCCCGCCCCCGCCGCACGCTGGCGACCAGATCGGCGGCCTCCAGCACGGCGAGATGCTGGGTGACGGACTGACGCGTCATGTCGATGTGCTCGCACAGCTCACCGAGCGTCTGTCCGCCGCGCTCGTGCAGCCGGTCCAGCAGCCGCCGGCGGGTCGCGTCGGCCAGCGCCTTGAAGACATGGTCCATCCCGGAGTCGCTCTCTGATTGCACACTCAACGTTATGCAGGTGATTTCTTGCATGTCAAGAACGCGGGCACCCCTCACACTGGCGCGGTGAGCCGGACGGTGAGCGCGTGGGTGACAGCAGGTGAGGACGTCCTGGGGGCCGTGGGGCCGTTCCCGGTGGACGTTCCGTGGTGGCAGGAGGTGGAGCCGGTCGTCACACGCCTGGAGGACCTGCTCGGGGTGCCTGTGCTGGTCCTGCGGCTGCTGACGGTGGACGGAGACGGCGGGCGGGACGGTCACGCGACCTATCACGTCGAGGCGTTGGAGCGCCCGGCACGCGGCCTGCTGGAACGACGGCCCCTCGACGACGGCCTGTTGACCCGGGACTCCGGGCTGCGCACGCCCTGGGCCCGCGCCGCAAGCCTGCGGGAACTCCTCGACTGGGCCGCAAGCGCAGCGGAGGCGGCGGGACGTCCCGTCACGGGGCGTGTCCAGCAGCGACGGACCTGGAACCTGGCGGCGCTCTTCCGGCTGCCGACCGCGCGGGGGCCGGTGTGGCTCAAGGCGACTCCGCACTTCGCCGCGGACGAGGCGGCTGTCGTCACCGCGTTCGCCCGCGTGGATCCCGCACTGGTGCCGACCCTCCTGGGCCAGGGCGACCGGCGGATCCTCATGGAGCACGTACCCGGCGAAGACTGCTGGGACGCCTCGGCCGGGACGGTGACCGCGGCGATGCAGCCGTTCGTGGCGGCCCAGGCGGCCCTCGCGTCGAACCGTCCCGCCGGGCTGCGGGACGGGCGCACGTCCGTGCTCGCGACCCGGGTCGATGCCCTCCTCGACGGACCGGTCGCCGCCGAACTGACCCCCCAAGAGATCGCTGTCACACGTGAGTTGACGGTCCGTTGGTTTCAGCTCGCGGAGTGCGGCCTGCCCGACACGGTGGTGCACGGGGACTTCCACCCGGGCAACTGGCGCAGCGACGGCGGCCGTCCGGTCGTCATGGACTTCGCGGACGCGTACTGGGGCAATCCGGTGGTGGACGGTCTGCGCGCCCACGACTTCCTCCACGAGCGGGTCCGGGCGACGGCGGCCCGGGCCTGGGCCGAGGCCTGGATCGCGCACGTCCCCGAGAGCGACCCGGTCCGTGCCCTGCGCCTCGCGGAGCCGCTTGCCGAACTCATCAACGCCGTCCGCTACCAGGAGTTCCTCGACGGCATCGAACCCTCTGAGCGGCCGTATCACGAGGGCGACCCGGCGGCGGCAATACGCAAGGCGGTACGGAGCGTACGGCATCCCAGCCCGTTCCTCACGGACTTGAGCCTCCCCCGGCGCGGAGCCGGGGCGTCCACGGAGTTCCTCCGGGCCCGCCGACGGCCCCTCGGCCGGCGGCGGCCATCGCCCGAGGATCGGCCCACGGACGATCTGCGGCGTTTCCACGCGGACACTGCGCCGCTACATCCTCGAAGGCGTGTTGGAGGACCGGCGTTCGCCTGGCGGCCGGCGGATCTTCCGTATCGGTGACCTTGACGCGCTGTCGCGTTGGCCATGTGTACTGTTTGGATGGCGAGTTGCGAGTTGATGAAGGAGGCTTCCTTGCATCAGGGCCGCGCAACGATCGAGGAGATCCGCAAGGCGCTCGGCGGCGACTGCGAGTGGGTTACTCGGCGGCTGCTCAAGCGGAAGGGAAAGCAGTTTCCTGCCCGGGAGGACATAGCGCGGTGGCATGAGGAACCACCAGGCTGGTTCCTGCTGGAGAAGCAGAAGCGATCCAGTGCCAGGGCCAAGAATCAGGCCGGGAAGGTCGCTATCGCCTGCCCCGGCTGCGGATTCTCGATCGAGGTCAAGCCCACAACAGCGCGTCGCCGCAAGGATTGGGAGGGCCTGTACTGTGGGCGCGGCGCCTGCGATTACGAGCCGCCCGGCAGCGCGGGCATGGTTACCGTGATCGGCCACAACGCGGTCGGATCGTTCACCGGCTGGCGGCACGAATTCCCCAGCGACGAGAAGATCGCCTCGTTCACCAAGGCCCAAGATCTTGCTGCTGCCGCGCTCGCCATCCAACCTGGCAGCCCCGTCCAGGCCACCATCAACAACCTGGTCGCTCCCGCCGGCACGGGGAATCACCTGGTGACCTTCAGCAATGGCTGGAGCACCGGTGTGATCATCGGCAAGGACGGCTCCGTCGAGATCGAAAACCCTATGGTTGTTGCCGGACTGCACCGCATGGTCCACGACGGAGACGAACTGGGCATCACCGTCCGCACCTTCACTCACGCGATCTCGCACACGGCTGCCAACGGGACGAAGATCCCCGTCAAGGAGCTTCGCTGCTGGTACCTGGTGGACGGCACATTCCACCCGTTGACCGAGGAGCAGACCTTCGAGGCTCACCGCATCGACCACGAGACCGGAGAACCGATCCCGCCCGAGCAAGGTGTCCGCTGCCTCGACGCCTATCCCGTAGACAACTGACACCGATCCCCGACAAGACACCGAAGGGAGGGCCGCGAGCATGCCGCGACGCCGTAAGAAGAAGCGCGCGCTGCGCCCGCTCGCGGCCCCCTTCACCGTCGCCGCACCGACCGGCGCCCGTATCCGGGACCGGCTGTGCATCACCACCGAAGAGGCCGAGGTTCTGTGGCGCGTCGGTGAGCATCTCGGGCACCACCAGCGGGTCATGGCTCCCGCCCAGCGGGACGACGGCCCCCCGGGGCCGGTACAACTTGGCCTGCACCGTGGCCTTCTCGCACCGCCGTGAGGAATGGCTGGACCGGGCGATGGCCAACCGGGCCGTCCGCTACGACATCGTGTACGACCCCGTGCGTGACCGCTGGTACCTGGATGCCTCGTGGTCCTGCGATCCTGTCGTGCTGCCGACGCCGGAGGAGATCCAGGCATCCGGCGAACGCCTGCTCGGTATCGACCTGAACGCCGATCACCTGGCTGCCTACCTGCTCGACCCGCACGGCAACCCCATCGGCGACCCCATCACCGTGCCCCTGAAGATGTCCGGCCCCGCCTCGACACGGGACGGAAGGCTCCGCACCGCGGTCACCGAGCTGATCCGCATCGCCAAGGAGCACAGCTGCGCCGGGATCGCGGTCGAGAACCTGGGCTTCGACGACGCCCGCGCTGTGGGCCGGGAGACCATGGGCCGAGGCGGACGCGGGAAGATGTTCCGCCGCACCGTGGCCGGTATCCCCACCGCCCGCTTCCGTGAACGACTCCGGGGCATGGCCTTCCACCAGGGCCTTGTGGTGATCGCAGTGGATCCCGCCTACACCTCGATCTGGGGCGGCCAGCACTGGCAGCATCCACTCCAGCAGCAGCACCAGAAGATCACCGTCACGCGGCATCACGGTGCCAGCGTGACGATTGGACGACGCGCACTCGGGCACCGAGCACGGCGACGGCCAGGTGTGACCGCTCCCGACCAGAGGATCGGACAGCGGAGAGCTACCGGCCAGACCGTGCACGTCCCGAGGACGCGTAGGACCGTGAGCCCACCCAGGACAGCGGGCACGCCAAACGGAGGCGACAAGACCCGACTGCGCCAAGGTGACCAGCTCACGCTGTTCCCCGACCTCGAAGACCGTTCGCGAGGTCACCGGACCACCTCATGTCCGGATTTTGGCGAGTCGGCCAACAATGGCCAACAACCCTAAGAACGGCAGGTGAAGGCCAGGTGCGCGACCAACGACACGCTCGGCCATCGGATCACGCACCGGGCGATGGAGTACCAGCTGGACCGGAGAGCCCGGTCGTCACGCGGAGACGTACGGCGTGGTCGTGGTCAGCGGTTCGAATCCGAGGCGAGCCAGGATCGGCCGGCTCTGCCTGCTCGCGTCGACCTGGACGTAGCGGTAGCCGCGGGAGGCCGCGACCTTGGCACGATGGGCGACCAGGGCCCGGTAGACGCCGCGGCCCCGCCAGCCAGGGACGGTGCCCCCGCCCCACAGTCCCGCGAAACGGGTGCCCGGAACGAGCTCCATCCGGGCCGCGCTCACAGGTTCGTCGCCCGCCAGGGCCAGGACGGCCACCACCTGGTCACGGTCATCGGACAGCTGGGCGAGGAGCTGGGCGCGCAACCGGGTGCTGTCCGTGCCGAACGCCCTGCGGTGGACGTCCGCCACGAGGTCGACGGCCGTGGGGTCGGTGACCGGCAGGAGGCGTACGCCTTCGGGCGGTTCCACGTCGAGGGTCAGATCGGCGGCCTCGGCAACCATCAGCGTCTCCTCGGGCTCGGGCGTGAATCCGGCCGCCCGCAGCCGCTTCCCGAGATCGACGGGCAGATCGTGACCGTACAGTTTCCACTCGAACTGACGACCGAGGTCGGCGAAGTAGCCGACCTGCTCGGCGATCACCGTGTCCGCCGTGGTCTCGTCCAGGTCCGACCACACGATCCCGTTCCAGCCGTGCGCGGAGCCGACCTGGCGCACCACCGAGGCGTCGCGCTCGATGCGGGCGCCGGTACCGTCGGGCCGGGCCCCCTGGCGCATGTCCCGGTCGTAGAGGGCGAGTACGGCAGCGTGGTCCATGAGCTCACTCCAGCATCCGGGGCGTGTATCGGCACGGTAATACGCCCCTGTCGGACGGCTTCACCCGGGTCCCGGACGGCCACGGCTGCCTCGCACGCCGGGGCGTCCGGAGCCGCGTCCGGGCGAAGCATCCGGAGGCCTGGCCAGCGGAGTCGGGGGCGCCGTCCGGACATCGCCACGGGGCGTGGTGGCTAGCCGAGTTCCAGGGTCGTCACCCCGAACACCCGCTCCCCTGCGAACGATCTGACCGGGCCCGTGTACATGCGCGCCGTCTCGAAGGACGGGGTGAGGCCCGAGCGTTCGGCCAGGGCGACGCCCGCCGTGTTCGGTTCGGGGACGTCGATGGCGAGCGGCCGGCCGGCCGCCTTGGCGGCCAGTGCCGCGAACAGGCTACCTGCGTCCTCGGCGGTGTCGGCGAAGAGCGGGCCGACACGCAGACCGTCACGAGCGGGACGGATCACCCCGTAACCGGTCAGCCGGTCGCCCTCGAGGCGGACGAAGACCCGGTTGCCGTGGGCGGTGAGCCAGTGCTCCAGGAAGCGGGGGCGGTCGGCCGGGTAGCAGGCGCTGTCGTACTCCCCGATGGCGTCGAGGTCGGCGTTCTCGGCCGGTCGCACCCCGGGCGCCGCCTCGTCGGCGAGGGCGATACCGCTGAACCGTACGGCGCGGTGCGCGAATGCGAAGCCGGACCGCCGGTAGTTGCCCTGCTGGGCGACCACGCCGTCGAGACCGATCGTACGATCTCCCGCATGGGCGAGGGCCGTCTTCCAGGTGGTCGGGCCCAGGCCGCGGCCGCGCAGGTCCGGGCGTACGAGATAACAGCCGAGGAAGGCGTAGTCGGGGCCGTAGTTGACGACGGAGATCGCCGAGACGGGCGCTTCCCCGAGCCTGCCGATGAAGAAGCCCTCGGGATCCTGGGCGAAGAAGGCCGGGCCGTCGGACAGTCCCGGATTCCAGCCCTCGTCCGCCGCCCAGCCACTGATCACCGGCCAGTCGTCGAGGGTGGCCCGGGCGACGACGAACTCGTCGGAACCCGCTGAGGTCATCGTTGTGCTCCATTCCGTGGAGGGTCGCGAACTGCTCGGGTTTGAGTCAACTCGAGTGTGCGCGCGCGGCCCGACCCGCTGAG
>NZ_JAYWVC010000091.1:0-31170 GCF_036281785.1 Streptomyces chiangmaiensis
GCTTGGATACTCCTCGGACCCCGTCCAGGGGGATCAAACTCGAGCGCGCCCCGGACCATTGTGTCCGGGGCGCGCTCAACTCCCCTTATTCGCCGTCAGATCAACGCTTCACCGATCGCCGGGACAGCACGGGCAATGGTGTGGAAGGGCTCAACGTCTCTGCGAAAGTGAAGTCTGGGCCGGGTCTAGCGGCGGCAGTCGCGGTCGTTGGTGCGCCAGGCGCGCCCCACCTGGCCGAACTGCCGGTGGTCTTTCTTGTGGTGACCCAGGTGCCGGCCCCGGTTCCAGTAGTTCTGGTCCTGCCAGCCGTGCCGGGCGTGATCACGATCCGGGCCGTGGTAAGCCGTGGCGGCGGAGGCGCTGCCGACCGTCCCGAGCACGACCCCGGCGCTCATCGCGATCGTCGCCACGCCAAGGGCCGCAGCCCGCTTGATTCTGTCACTCATCGAGGGTGTCCTTTCCGTTCGAGGGAGCGTGATGCTCCGTCAGATCGCCTGGCCGGGTGGGGCCGGGATGAATCTGATCCTGCACCCCCGAACCGCCCAAAACGGAAAAACACCACCTCGATAATAGAATGCTCATCGAGCTCTCATTTGCCTCAAATACTCACATGATCTCACTGTGCGGGGTCGCGGCTTGCTCCTGAGCATGCGCCTCCAGCTGTTGCCAGGACCCCTGGCAGCCGCCCCGTCCAGGTCCGGTCTGGCGGTCAGCCTGCGGTGGTGTCCTGGGCTGCGGCCCGGGCCTGGGTGAGGGCGAGGCGGTAGGACTCGATGCCGGTCTGGATGAGGTTGCCGCCGAAGGTGAACCGGTCGACGATGACCGCGCAGAGGCGGGGGTCGGTGAAGGTCTTGGTCCAGCCATCTGAAGGACTCGTTCGAGGCGATTGCGACGCTGTTCTTCTCCTCACGCTACGTCAGAACCTGGAACAGCAGTTCAGCGCCCCTGCGGTCCAGTTCCATATAGCCGAGTTCGTCGATCTATGCAGATATCGGCATAGATCGACCTATGCCGAGACCGCGACTATGCCGAGAGCGTCGCCAGCGAAGGCCCCTTTCGTGTGAAAGCGGGCATGTTGGCTTCTGCATAGTTCCCGCGCCGGGCAGCTCTTGATCGTGGGGGCAGGGGGCTCCCGCGAAGGGGGAACGTCGAGGAACGTTCCACGCCCTGGGCCTCCCCGAAAGACGACCACCACGTTTTCCCAGACTGCCAGCGGTTGGCGTCGCCTGCCGCCCGCGGCCCAGATCGAAACGAAGAGCGTCGTCGTGCACGAAACGCTCCATCCGACGCGCGCGATCACGTGCAGGATGGGGGACGCCCGTAGGGAATCTCACCCGAGACCGGGCCTGCCACCTACCCTGGCAGTGACCAAGGTGTAGGAGGGACAGGGCCGTGATGTCTCAAGATGCATCCCCGGATCCGTACGCTGACCCGTTGGTGTTCGGCCAACGCCTGCAGATCTTGCGCACACGCAGGGGTATGACCCGAGAGCAGCTCGGTGGGCTGGTCGGTAAGTCCGGTTCGTGGGTCAAGGGCGTCGAGACCGGTCGTCTGGGGACGCCGAAGCTCGACATGATCCTGCGGATCGCCGAAGTGCTGCGGGTGCGGGATCTGGGGGATCTCACCGGCAGCCAAGCCATGCACATCCACCTGTTCACCGGCCCTGGCCACCCACGGCTCGCCCCAGTCAAGGCCGCAGTCGACGCTTTTCCGTTGACCACGCAGCGCGCGGCACCGCCGGCCGCGCACCTTCAAGCGCGCCTCGCACGGGCCTGGTCGGCGCGACACTCGGCGCCGAACCACCGCGAGGTGATCGGAGCGCTCCTACCGGACCTGATTGCAGACGCACAGCTCGCCGTACGGCAGGCCGAGACCGGCGCGGACCGTAGAGCTGCGCAAGCCGTGCTGGCCGAGGTCTATTCACTGACCCAGTTCTTCGTGGCCTACCAGCCCGACGCGCCCTTGTTGTGGCGGGTGGCCGAGCGCGGGCTGGTCGCCGCACAAGAATCCGAGAACCCGCACGCCATCGGTGTTGCCGCCTGGCTGGCGGCTCAAGCACACCGGGACGCCGGCCCTGGGCACTTCGATGCCGCGGACGCAGTGAACCTCGAAACGCTTGCCTATCTGGAACCGCTCCTGCCCGACGCCTCCAACGACGTTCTCGCGATTAGCGGTGCGCTGACCTTCGAGGCCGGATACACGGCGGCCCGGCGCGGGGAGACCGGTACGGCGTGGCGGTACTGGGACCGGGCACGTGAGATGGCGGCCCGGCTCCCCGAGGACTACTACCACCCTGTCACCTCCTTCTCCCGAGCCGTCATAGGTGCGCATGCCGTCACCGTGGCAGTGGAGCTCCACCAGGGCGGTGAGTCCGTGCGGCAGGCCGCTGCGGCGGATGCAGTCACGATCCCGTCCAGGCCGCGCCGGGCCCGTCATCGCATCGAAGAGGCTCGCGGCTACCAGCTCGACGGACAACCGGACGTTGCCCTCGCCACGTTGAACCAAGCGCACGAGGCCGCTCCCGAGACGATCAAGTACAACGGCTACGCGAAGCGGATCGTCCTCGAAGAAGCCGACTCGAAGAGCCCCGCCCGGCGCCGACGAGCGTCCGAACTCGCAGTAAAGCTGGGCCTCTTGGCTGCATGACGGTAAGGGGCACAATCTGTGCCCCTACCCTCCTGTCGTCGCTTCTACGGTCGAAGACCACAAGAGACCCCGGCGACCGCTCACGACGGTCCCGGGGCGTGGCCAACGCTGCAAGGAGCGTCGACATGACGAACGGTACTGCCCGCCCTCTGGAGCGCCCAGCGGGCGCCAAGATGGTGCTCCGCGTCTACACCGTCACACGCGAAGGTCTCGTGACGCCGCCGCACGCCACCGTGACCCTGCCCTACAGCTTCAAGCCCGCGCGCGAGTTGCCCAGCACGCAACTACCGCCCTGTGCCTGCCCCGTCCACCGCACTGCAGGTCCCGCCCGATGAACAGCCTCCTGGATACGCAAGCCGGAACGCAGCCGGTAGACATCGAGACGATGCGTCAGAGCGTCGGACGACTGCTCGGACCGGACGCCACATCGCCAGAGAGCGACGAGCTGGCCGGGCTGACCTGTCTGCTGCGCGGCCACATGCAGTTGATCATCCCCGAAATCGAGCAGGCGGCCGAGAAACTGCCCATGGATGACGTGCCCCGGTACTGCGCCCTCGCCTGCATCGGCGAAGCCCGCGTCAAGCTGCGGGCCACCGCCGGCGACGGGCCGCACCGGGCCGTGGCCTACGCCCGCAAGCTCGCGCGCTCCCTTACGGCGTTGTGTGACCACTACGAGGCACTGACCGGGGTGGAGATGTGCCTGGCCTGCGACAAGCCGATCAGAGACTGTGAGGACTCCATGCCGTACGGTCATGTCAGTGCCTCCGGTGGAGCCGTCTGTGCAGGCCGCATCCACACCCGATGCGCCCACACGCTTCGCCGCCGCTGACGAAAAACCCACCGCCCCGTTGAACACAGGCCGGAACCCCAGGGCGGCCGCGGCGGGGCAACGCCGCACCGTTACTTCGCTCTGCCTCCGGCAGCCGAATACTCGCTTCGCTCGTTTCGCGCGTCCCCGCGCGAATTACCCGCCTCCGGCGGGGCGGCTGGTTTAGTTTTTTTGGGTGGGGGGTTGGGATTTTAGTTGAGGGTTTTGTCATATTCGTTGTGGAGGTGGCCTTTCGGGGGAATCTCCGATTCCCTCAAACTTTGTTGTACAGACGGGTTTTGGGGAATCTCCGATTCCCCTGAAAACGAGGGGACTTGAATTGTATTCCGTGGAGAAAGGTAAACCACGGGCCCCTCCGGGGCCCGTATGCTTGCTCGGCAGTGGGGGGTTGGCTGCCTCCGACAGACACGGACGAGCGGAGGGATGTGCAGGGAGCTGGAGAGGCGAGGGACGGGCCCCGGGCCCTGTCCCGCCCCTCCCCTGTCCCGCCCTCCGGGCCGGACACGCCCCTACAGACCCACGCGATAGCGCGGCGGCGCAGCCGACGCGCAGCAGACACCCCAGACCGCTCCCATCCCCGAAGCGCACCACCCACCCACCCGCCCCCATTCCTCATTCATCCTTCAACCGGCGCGGCAAAAGTGGCAGCAGAGGGGATGTCAGCGGCCCTACCATGCACCCATAGGCCGCTGACGTGGGGCGTTGTAGAGGCGGGCCGCTAGGCCGCGCAACGTCCAGCGCAACACCTGACGCAACACCAGGCGCAACATCTACCGCAACACCAGGCGCAACAAGGTCTTCCAACTCCCCCTAACACATACTAGTATATGGGTTGCAGGGGGGAGGCGACCCCCGGCACACGCAGTGATCGACGAAGGGGAACACCAAGTGGAAATCCAGATTTCCAACGGGATCGTCCGCAGGGTGCGCGGCGGTAAGGACGCGGCAGGGGCGGGCGCGCTCCGCCCCTGCCGCGTCGGCACCGACCCGCTGCGCTTTCTGGCTGTGCAGCGACGCGCGTATGGCGGTCGACGGAGTGATCCGGTACCGCCAGACCCGCAATCACTCAGTCGTCACGTTCGTGCCGGACAAGGCATCCGGACTCCTGATCAACCGGCCGGACGAGCAAGTGATGGCCGCCGCCTATCGCGTGACCGGCCCGACCGGCGTCACGCAGCTGTGGCGAGGTCAAGCGGTCCGCGATGCCGTCGACACGTGCCGCTGAAAGCCCCCCGGTCGGTTGGCCCGCAGGGTGGGCGCATTTGATGCCCAACGCATCAGTCACGTTCGCGCCCGGGGGCACCCCATGGAGCCCCGAGAGCCTCTACACCGCCGAGCCAGCCGGCGAACCTGCATCGTGGGGCCAGCCGTGCGCCGAGTGCAGCTACCCGGAATCCGAACACGACCTTGTGCGCCTATGGGGCCGTTCCCGGACCGACGGCATGGGCTGCACCTGTCGGACCTACAGCACGCGGGACATGTAACGGTCGCCCGATACCACTCCGGTCACCGGCACGACCAGCACGGTCAACGTCAGCGCCACGGGACCGAAGTTCTCCCACCTGCACGGTCGCCACCGACGCCCCGTGCCCGTGCGGCTGCGAGGTGTCCCTGACCGACCGGGACAGCCTCCACCGCCACAAGCCACCACCGAGGAGCCGCAGCCCCAGCCCGAGCCTGACCATCGAAACGCCCGCCGGGAGCGTGCACGCCACCGCCGGCCCTCGCCAGGCCGACGCCGTCGCATTCGAGCTGGGCGGGGCAGTGCGCGGCAGCGTGCACGTCACCGGCACCCACCACTGGGACCAGTTCACCGCCGTACGCGCCTGTCTCGGCCCGGTGAACGCCTTCCAGGTCACCGCTCTCGACGACGCCCTGCCGCGGCTCGCCCGCAGCCGCACCGGATATCGGCTCGTTCTGCCCAACCGGGCGGGAATGGCCGTATCTTGGGTGGTGCCGCCTCCGGGGTTTGCCGACAGCTTCCCGGAGGCGTCCTGCGTTTCAGGCCTTGGCCGCTGCGACTTCTCGCACCCGGCCGGAGAGCTCCCGCACCGCCCGCGTCTTGGCGTATGGCGCGAGATCCGTGCGCATCGTCGCGAAGTGGTCGTCACCGCGGACGGACGACACGTGCTCGTACTCGTCAAGGAACCGCGCCCACGACTCGCAAGCGGCTTCCACGTGCCCGTGCCGAAGTTGCCGCTGCGCGAGCACCCCGTACGCGTGGACGCGGCCCTGTCGCTCCTGAGCGGACTGCACTTTGATGCTTTGCTGCATCGCCTTGATGCTGCCCGAGAGATCGCCCTCTTCCATCAGCACATGCGAGACGTGGAAGAGCCATACGGTCTGGTCGTATCCGCCAATCGCGTCACGCCGGTTGTCCGCCTTGGATAGGGCGGTCTCGGCCTCCCGAAGCCGCGTGTGCGCCTGGTGCCGGTCGCCGACCATCGACGCGGCGTGGGCTTGCTGCCCGCGCAGGAACGCCACGAGCCGGGGGCCAGCGGACGGCGCTGCTTCGGCCGCGGAGTCCGCCAGCTCCAGCGCCATCCGCCCGTGCCCGAGGTTCGAGGCTTGGAGCGACATGCCGCGCAGCGTGCGGCAGTAGGTGACGTGGTCGCCCGCCTCGTCGGCAAGCTTGAGCGCCTTGACGTAGTACGTCTGCCCCAGACCGTGAGCTTTCTCGTACATGGCCATCCAGCCCGTCAGGTACGTCAGGTCCGACGCTGCCGCGAGCATGTCCTGCTTCACCGACTCGGTGGCCTGCGCCCGCAGCCACGGGCCAACGGTATTGACGAGGAACGCCGCGGCCATGGGGCGCGCGTGGCCTGCGCCGAACTCATCAAGGATGTCCGCGATCCGCTCCGTCATCGACCGCACCGACGCGACTTGAGAGGCGCCGATCCGGGTCGTGGCCTTGCCCGGCGTGACCGGGTCGCCGGCCGCCCGCGCGCTCGTCTGAAACGCGGGCACGGAGAGCGCCGCGGAGAACACGGTCGCGGCGAGTACTCCGCGACGGGATGGGTCCATATCCGCCCTTCCTAGGTCAATCAGCTCCTCCACAGTGTCGACTGTGTGGGAGCCGTCGCCGGACACGGCGGGCGGAAGACCGGCTTCCGCGTGAGTCACCGGCCGCCCTAACCGGGCGGACAACGCTTCAAGAATCAGCGGCCTGACCTCGGGCTTTGGCGGCGTCCCGGCAATCCAGTGCGCCACGGCCGTCCGGTCGTACGTGAGATCAAGCCCGGCCTGCGGGCCGAGCCGATTCACTTGCTGAGCCAATTGCGTGCGCGTCCATCGTGCCTGCTCAATCAGCGAATCCAAGGCAGGGTTGGGCGTGCGCTTCCTCGTGGCCATGTCCTCAACTCCCGACAGCTCGCATGGCGTTCACGGTGTTCACGGTCCCACCTGCCACCAACGGTACCCGCAGCGCGTGACCGAGCGGTTACCTCTTAGGAGTAAAGGGACTCATCTCGGCCTTTGGAGCACGGGTGACCAGCGCACCAGCAGTGAGAAGAGGCGCCATCGCACAGCGCGGACGCCCCCGCCTTGTTCAAGACACGATGAGCATGAGCTTCGAGGTCTCCCCGGGCAGCACCGGGCGGACCGTCGCCGAATGCGACGCCCGCCGCGTGGGGATGGCCCGACGTGTGGCCGCCGCCCGGCTCCGCTACTGCGGCCTCGGGGACCTCGTAGACGACGCAACGCTGATCGTCTCGGAGCTGGTCACCAACGCCATCCTGCACAGCGGCGGCCATCAGGTCACGCTCTCGATGGCTGTGCGTGACGGCTGGCTGCGCATCTCGGTCCACGACCAGATGCCCGGCGGGCCAACGGTCCGCACGGCCGACGGCGACGCAGAGCGGGGCCGCGGGCTCTTCCTCGTCGAGAGCATCGCCGACGCCCGCGGCGGCGGCTGGGGCACCGACGACGACGGCGCCACCACCTGGTGCGCCCTCGCCCTCGAAGGGGAGACGGCATGATCGCCTCGCCGCTCCCCTACAGCCCCTACCGGCCGCGCAGCACACGAGAGAAGGCGAGCGGCGTGAGCGCAACCGAGCCGAGCCTGATCCCCTACGTCACTCTGCGGGAAGGGGAGGAGGCCGCCCCGGCAACCCTGGCGTTCGTGCAGGAGTGGCCCGGCAACCGCCTCCGGCTGCGGTACACGGACAAGGAGCCCGAGGACCGCGACGTGCGGGGCGCGCTGTGGGGACGCTGCTCGCAGAACCGCAGGGACCAGTGGAACATGCCGACGGGCAAGCCCCTGTGGAGGCTCATGCACCCATCCCGGCAGCGGGAATGCATGCAGACCATGCGCTGCCAAGTGTGCGTCCAACCGGCCAAGACGCCTCTCGGGTACATCTTCCTCGCGGGCCCCGACGACTACACGCCTCATGAGTCGACGATCGTCACGGCGCAGCCTCCGATGTGCGCGCGGCACGTGCGGGCCGCCGCCATGTTGTGCCCACACCTCGGCGGCCGGCCCCTGGTCTTCCTCGCCGAGAGCGCGCCCCTCTACGGGGTGCACGGCACCGTGTACGGCTACGGCCAGGGCGGCGTGCACGCGGTGGATCAGCCGGACTTCCCACTGCGCTACGGCGACCCGGATTTGCCCGTCTTCCTCGCGTCCCAACTAGTCCGGCGGCTGAGCGTCTTCCGCCGCCTGAGCCTGGCCGAGCTGCTCGCCGAGCTCACCGCGTTCAGAGCCCCGGTCCCGCACCAAACCGGCTCCGTCCACGCGTGCCCTGCCGCGTAGGGGAGCCCCAGACCCCCGTACCGGCCCGGCCGGGGTGATCCCCCGGGACTGTACGGGCAGCCCGGCCACCACCCGGGCCCCATGAAGATCACTGGAGGACACATGAGCACAGCAACCATTCCGTTCGGTGCACGAGCCGCCGCGCCTCCGTGCCTGGTCACCACCTCGATCAAGGGCGTGACCTGGAACGAGGGGCGTCAGCTGAACATCCAGGCCGACGGCACCCCCTGGCACACGTCCGACCTGGCCGCATCGACCACCGACACCAACCTGGACGGCCAGGGCGACGACGTCTCTGACCCGTACTACGCGCCCGCGTCATGACCGCCGCCGCCCGCCCTGTGCTCGTCGTCGCTGAACGGCTCGACGCATCAGCGGACATGGTCGTGGACGAGCTCACCAAGCGTGACGTCCCCGTGCTCCGCTTTGACGTCGCAGCGTTCCCCCAGCAGCTCACGCTCACGGCCGGCCACGCGCCCGCAGAGTGGGGCTGGACGGGGATGCTTGACGACGGGCGCCGGACGGCGGCGCGGCTTGAGGACGTCCGGGCCGTCTACTGGAGGCGGCCCGGACGCCCCGTCATCGCCGACGCCGTTCCCGAGCCCTACGCCACCTGGGCGCAGAACCAGGCCGATGCTGCGCTGCTCAACGTGTTGGCGGCTCTGCCCGGCGCACGGTGGATCAACAACCCGCACCACGACCGGGTCGCCGCGCACAAGCCACAGCAGCTCGTCGTCGCTACGTGCTGCGGGCTCCGCGTACCCCGCAGCCTGATCACGAACGACCCCGATGCCGCCCGCGACTTCGCCAAGCAGGTCAACGGGCCGCTGATCTGCAAGCCGGTCCTTGGCGGACGCCTGCCGGTAGATGAGGGTCGGCAACTCATGGTGGCCACCCATTACGTCGATCCTGCAGCGTTCGACGACAGCATCCGCACCACGGCCCACTACTTCCAAGAGGCCATCGAGAAGGCCTACGAGGTGCGGCTCGTCGCCGTCGCAGACAAGGTGTTCGGCGGCACCCTGCACACGTCCTCGGAGAAGGCGCGCACCGACTGGCGCACCGACTACGAGCACATCACCTACGGCACGCTTGACGTGCCCGAGGACGTCGCCGCAGCCGTGCGGCGCTTCCTGGCCTATTACGGCATCGTGTTCGGCAGCTTCGACTTCGCCGTGACTCCGGCCGGAGAGTGGGTGTTCTTCGAGAACAATCCCGCGGGAACGTGGGCCTGGGTGGAGAACCGCACTGGGCTGCCGATCGCCGCCGCACACGCCGACTACCTGCGAGGAGCCCGCGAATGACCTGGCTGGACAACGACACCGCGGCCGCGTCGCGAAAGGAGTTCGCTGCCGCCCTTGACCCGTCACACACCAGCGCGTGGAGGGATGCGTTCGCGTCCGTCCCCCGGCACGTGTTCGTGCCCAGCTTCTACACCCAGGGCGCGGCAGGCGCGTGGGAGCACGTCGGGCCGGGCGATCCGGGATACCTGGAGGCCGTCTACTCCGACCACGCGCTGACGACCCAGCTCGATGAGCGGGGCATCCCGACCAGTTCGTCCAGCGAGCCCTCCGTCATGCTCGCGATGCTCGATGCACTCGACGCGCGCGAGGGGGACACCGTGTTCGAGCTGGGCACCGGCACCGGCTACAACGCGGCCCTGCTCTCCCACCGGCTCGGCGAAGAGAACGTCACCACGATCGATGTCGATCCGGAGCTCACCGGCGCAGCAGCGCAACGCCTGGCGGATGCGGGCCTGCACCCGTTCATCGCCACCGGTGACGGCGCCGGCGGCTGGCCAGGCCGCGCGCCCTACCGGCGGTTCATCGCCACTGCCGCGCTCCGCGCGATCCCGGACGCGTTCCTCAAGCAGGCCGCGCCCGGCGCGGTCATCGTGGCCCCGGTCGGCTACGGCATTCTGCGGGTCACAGTGACAACCCCTGGCCATGGCACGGGATGGTTCCTCCCGACCCCGGCCCACTTCATGCCCCGCCGTACCCCGTCCGCGCCGCCTGCATTCGACGCGGCCCGGGAAGCCGAGCCCACCAAGACCACGGCAGCGCCGAGCGACGTCCTGGGACGGCTGCGGTTTCCCCTCTCACTGGCACTGCCCGGGCACACCACATGCTCGTGGCGCAATGACAAGGGCGAGCTGACGGCCGTCGGCATCTGGACGCAGGACGGGGCAACCGCGACGGCTCACGTGTCCGGCACGGTGCGCCAGGTCGGGCCGCGTCGCCTGTGGGACGTCGTTGAAGGCCTCGCCGAAACCTTCGCCGGTGAACCGCAGCGGCAGGAGTTCCACGTCAACATCACGCCCAGCCGTCAGACCGCCTGGTACCGGACGAGTGACGGGCCCGCCTGGGACCTCCCGCAACCCCAGTGACGAACTCCCCCTGACCGCAGCAGCCCCCGCCCGCCCGCGGGGGTTTCTGCACTCCCGCAGACCGCGTGTAACAGACGGCCGGGCGGCACAGCGCTGAGGCCGATCTCGCCGTCTGCAGCGACCCGCTACGCCTGGCCGTGCTGAACGACGACGACTTCAACACGCTGCGCGCGCTGTTGGTCGTGCTGGAGGGCAGCACCGCGCGGAGCGCCGTCCTGGTCGTCACCACGGCCGCCGAGCCTCACCCCCGCGCGTGCGGCTGGACCGTGCGGAACGGGTGGCTGCACCCTATGGACACGGCCGACCTCCAGCAGGCCGTCATCCCGTCCCCCGGGTCCCCGCCGTACAGCGCGAGGTCTACACCGCCCCGGTCCTGTCCCTCCCCGACACCAACGAAGAGAGCTCCCGTGCCTGACACGCCTATGGCCACCGCGAAGGCCGACCGTCAGCGAGCATCGTCGAGGATCTCGCGCAGCTTGTGCGCGAAGGCCTCGGGCTGCCCGGCGTAGCCGGACTCGCCACCGAGAAAGCCGCCGTGGTGGCTCGGAAACACCGTCGCCTCCTGGCCGAGCAGTTCGGCCGTTGCCACCGAGGTGCGTCCGGTGATGGTGTCTCGGGACTCCTCGCCCACTGCGATCAGGACCCGCGTCCGCGCCGCGATAAGAGCGTCGACGTCGGGCTGGTAACTGCTGACCGCCCACGACCGGTCGGAGAGCAGCGGGTCGTCCCGGGAGCCGTCATCTTCCGTCGGCATCCCGAACGCGGCGGGATCCGGCGCGGGCTGGGCGAAGTAGTCGTCGGTGAATTCGCCCCGCCACGACGTCATCACGACGAAGGCCGCCATACCGGCACCCCAGCCCTTGTGCTCGTACGCATCCCGGACGCCGGCCCGGGCGCGCTCGGCAGCCTGGGCGTCGCGGAGAACCGGAATGAGAGGCGGCTCGTGCGCCACCAGGGTGGTCACGTCGTCGGGGTACGCCGCCACGAGGGCGAGCGCGGTCACCGCGCCGCCGCTGCTCGCGAACATCTCGACCGGGCCCGCGCCCAGCGCCTCGATGACGGCGTGCACGTCGGCAGCCTGGATCTCGGGCGCATGGTCGACCCGGCCGTCCTTGCGCGTGCTGCGGCCGAGGCCGCGCGGGTCATAGGTGACCACGGTGCGGTCCGGGAAGTGCGACGCCAACGTGCTGAAGCCGCTGGCGTCCATTGGCTGGCCGATCATGACCAACGGTGGGTATCCATCGGCGGTCGGCAGCGGGCCGTGGACGTCGTAGGCGAGGTCGACCTCGGGAGTCTTGAGCATCTGCGGAGTCATAACCATGTAGACCCCTTCCCTGTCGAGAACTCATCGGACCCTACCCCCGCAGCCCCCGACACCTGAAGGTCGAGACTCGTCGGGGGCCGACGCTGACCTGGCTACCTGATGGCTTCCCACGATCTCGGAACACCCGGCACCGGGGGCCACTGGCTCGCAGGTGTCGGTTGGTTTCTGCGGTTGACCTGGGGCGACACCCATCACCTCATCACACTAGTAAGGGCCGCCCGCCGAGCCGACCCCATTTCCCCGCTTCGCGCTTCAGGAGTTGCCATGCTGCGATCGCTGTGCCGCGCCCTTCGACCGGCCCGCCTGCGCATTGCCGCCCGCCGCTTCACCGCCGGAATCGCGGCACTGCCGCCCACCGCCAACGAAGCGTTCGGCGCCGACGCCAGCGCCAAGGAAGCTGTCGCCTACAACCGCAGCCGCGTCGCCACCGCAACCACCGTCGCCCTCTACCGCAGCGGGCACACGCTGCCGCTTCCTGATGACCACGTCCACCCTGGCCCGCGGGCACCCCGGAAGCCCTGGTCTCCGACGGTCATCTGACCCTGGTGTTCAGTCCGGTCAGCCAGCCGTTCTACACCACGCCCGAGCGCTTCGATCAGCTGTCGCCGCGCTGGATCAGCGACGGGGAGGAGTCCTTCCCGTCGCCGACCTCGCCCGCCTCGAGCGCCCCCGCCCCGCTCTCGAGGCCCTGCCCGCGCACAAGCGCCGCGAGTTGTGTGAGCTGCACGGGATCGCGCTGTGGCGGTGCATGCTGTGCGGACCGCGCGAGCAGTTCGAGTGCCAGTGGGGAGCGTGCGCCGCCAACGCCGTGACCACGTACTGCGAGCAGTGCGCCCGGCTCGACCCCCGGCGCAGCTTCCCGCTCCCACCCGCCCTCGACTGCCGGTAAAGCCGCAGGTCAAAGGGGGGTTCACGCCGACAGATAACACACTAGTTTTGGTGTTGTTGGTTCTGCGGGAGCGGCTGACGGCGGGCGCAGCAGCCCGTCGCCAGCCGCCACAGATGGAAGGACACCGCGTCGATGACGCCCCTCGAGCTGGCCCACTCCTGGCCACAAGGGGGCCATTACCCGCACGCATGCTTTCGCCACGCCATACCCGAGGCCGGCCACGCAACCCTCGCCATCCTGCCGTGCGGCCTGGACCGCGCCCACCCGCACGACCACGCCCAGCTGTTGAGTTCCGTCGCCGCGTCCGGCGGTGCGGTGGTCAGCCTCTACCGGCCCGGGACCGCAGCCAGCGGCGCGACGCTCAAGGCCAGCGCCCGCCTGCTCGCCGAGCAGATCGCGGTCCTGGTCCCGGACCCCGCAGCTACGCTCGCGCTGCTCTGAGGTCCCCAACCGGGCCGGTGAGAGGACCGTGCCGCGCCTGAGCCCGTCGACTTCTTCGAGGCCGCCGCCGGGCAGGACATCACTCCCTATGGCACCTACTACCAGCTCGCCGGCCGCGGCCGGACCCTGAGCGTACGGACGCCTTGATGGGTCGGCGCGAGCAGGGAGGACCGCGCGGGGGGACAGCAGGCTCGTGATGGCGGCCAGCGTCGAGCCGTTGGTGCCAGGCAGTGAGGCTGCCGCAGATCGCCGGGCACGCGGAAGGCGATGTCCGGGCGGCGGCCGGCCCCAGTGCGGCGTTTGACGGATGCGCCGCGATACCAGCGCGCCCCGCCGGCTGGCTCGGGCTAACCTGCCGTCCGGGGGGCGGCCACCTGCACCACGGAGTCAGCCATGCCGAAACCCGCGAGGTTGAAGAACCGGTCGTCCCTGGCACACCAGGTCCGGCACGCCCTGCGCCACCCTGGGCGGATCGGCCCCTACCTGCGCCGCGCAGCCCGCGATGCATGGCTTGGGCTTCGGCACCGTGACCACATCGCCTATTACCGGGCGGTGATGGCCTCGGACACCGCGCGCAGCCCCGAGCGTGCTGTCGGCAGCGCCTCGCAGGCGCGCTGGCTGGCGCTGGGGCAGATGCAGTTCGACTACCTGCTCGAGCACGGCCTGAAACCGCATGACCGGATGCTGGAGATCGGCTGCGGGAACCTGCGCGCCGGGTGGCGGTTCATCGACTACCTCAAACCCGGCCACTACTACGGCATCGACATCTCCCCGGACATCCTCCTCGAAGCGCAGCGCACGCTCGCCCGCCGCGGGCTGCAGGACCGGCTTCCCCATCTGGCCCTCGTCGAGGACCTCAGGCTTGAATTCCTGCCCGCAGTCTGGTTCACGGTGGTGCACGCGCACAGCGTGTTCTCCCACTCGCCGCTCGAGGTGATCGACGAGTGCCTCGGCCACGTCGGCCGGGTACTCGCCCCGGACGGCTTCTTCGACTTCACCTTCGACCGCACCGAGGGCGAGGAGCACCAGGTGCTGCGCGAGGACTTCTACTACCGCACCGCGACCCTCATCTCGCTGGCCGAACGCCACGGGCTGGCCGCCCGGTTCATGGACGACTGGGAACAGCACCCGCACGGCCAGTCGAAGATCCGCATCACGCATCCGGCACCGGCGTAGGGACAGGCCCGGGCCCTGCCCCGAGGACGCCCGCGATCCCCGACCGCCGCGGGACCTGGGTCCGGCGGACCCGGAGTGCGCAAGTCAAGGACGAACGTCCTTTCGTCGGCCTCGCCGTGCTCGACGCTCCACGGCAGCCCGAGGTCAGCCACCGCCTCGTACACATCACAGTCCCCTGGTGCGACGGGCAGCCACGGGACACCGCAGCCGGCCTGCTCGGCGGCACGGACGAGGCAGCACAGCAATTCGGCGAGCAGGCCGGGCGCCGCCATGCGCGATGTGCCAACACCACCGCGTCAGCGTGTTCCCCGTCCCAGGCCCGCGAGGCCCAGCCCACGGGCCGACCCCGCACGTCTTGGGCGATCACGCTGTAACCCACGCGGGTGTAGCAGCCGGTCGAGGTCCTCTTTGCCGGGAAGTCCCGTCAGGGGAGGGCGTCTGTCTGGGCAGCACAATGTGTACAGGACTGTGACCGTGCGCAGATCATGCGGGGTGCTCGGTCGCAGGCACACCGCGGTGCCGTCGTCGAGCCGCAGGATCCGTCCACGGCGTGCCGGTAGGGGCCGACGCGCGGCCATGGCCAGCAGGTGGCCGGCAAGGCGTTCGCTGAGGGTGATCGCGGCCCTGGACTCGTCTCTGTGGCCAGCCATTCTGCCGAGCGGCCCGCACAAAACGTCCGGTTTTGAGGTGAGATATCCCGTGCTCCGCGCGGCGGGAATTGAGCGGCTGAAGGACAGCGCGACGCGACACTGTCCGTTCATCACTACGATCGACGGCACAGCAACGCTGACGCCAGGGCAGGGGGGATGATGCCGCACGTCGTGAGTATCCCGCTCGACGACGGGGAGAGCCTGCACATCGAGGTTGATGTGCGTGACGAGAACGGCTGGGCCCGCGCAGGACGCGCCCAGGACGCCGCTGACACGGTGGGCCGCACTTTCCAGAATGCCTTGGCGCCGATACGGCCCGCTATGCAGGCGGTCGTCGACCACTTGCGCGGCGGTATCGCCCCGCCTGACAGCGTCAGGCTGGAGTTCGGGATCAAGTTCTCCGCCGAGGCCGGCGTGGTGGTGGCCCGTACCGCGACAGAGGCCAACTTCTCCGTCGTGGTGGAGTGGAATCGCCCGATCGAGGGTGCCTGACGTGACCGCCGGTGTGTCCGCGCTGTTCGGCGCCGTCGTGCGAGTCCGGCGCGCTGAGGGCCCCATCGTGGGCGGTGGATTCCTCGTCGCCCCCGGCCTGGTGTGCACGTGCGCTCATGTGGTGGCACAGGCCCTGGAAGTTGACGCACGGTCGGCAGATCCACCGCATGGCCGGGTGGAGTTGGACTTCCCTCTCCTGAACCCGACGCTGCCGGATGCGCCGCCTGGCGGTGGTCGGGGCGTCCAGTCGGCCACTGTGGTGGGCTGGCGGCCAGTGCTCGCCGACGACACCGGGGACCTTGCTCTCCTCCAGATAGACGCGCCACCGCCGGGAACTGCGGTGCCCTGGTTGGTGGAGGCCAACGAGTTGTGGGATCACGCGGTGCGGGTGTTCGGCTTTCCGTCAGGCAGTGACCATGGCGTGTGGGTCGCCGGCAGACTGCGTGCCCTCCAGGGTGCGGGCTGGGTGCAGATGCAGAGCGAAGCGGGACCGGCCATTGAGCGAGGGTTCAGCGGCTCGCCGGTCTGGGACACCGATCTCGGCGGTGTCGTCGGCATGGCGGTGGCCGCCGGGCTCGGCAGCGGCGTGGACACCGCCTACCTCCTGCCCGCGTCCTCGATTCTGCTCGCCTGGCCGGAACTGGCAGAGCATGCCCTGCCGTCTTCGCCTTACCGGGCCCTGAACTCCTTTACTGCCCAAGACGAGCACGTGTTCTGTGGCCAAGATGAAGCGGTCGCGCGCTTGGAGGCGCTCACCGCCCGGCAGCCGGTAGTCGTCCTGTCCGGCCCTTCGGGCAGCGGGAAGTCCTCCCTGGTGCGGGCTGGCCTGCTGCCGCGGCTGAACCGGGCAGGCTGGGCGACCGCGGACTTCCGCCCGATCCCCGGGCTCAGTCCGGCACAGACAGTGGCGGGCGCGCTGACACCATTGCTAAGGGGCGAACTCCGCGAGGGGGACCTGACCAGACACCTGGTGCAGGCAGGGCACGCCGAGGTCACTGGCAGACTCAGCCGGAGATACCCGCGTGGCCTCCTGTTATTCGCGGACCAATTCGAGGAGATTGTCACCGCCGACCAGGAGGCGGCGAAGGAACTGCTGAGCCTAATCTCCGCGCTGACCGTCGATGCGTCGCCGACCACGCCGGTACGGGCGCTGTTCACGGTGCGCTCCGGGTCGCTCGACCGCATGCTCACCCAACAGAACCGAAGCTCGCTGGACGAGGGCGTCACCTTCCTGCCCCCCATGGGACGAGAGCAGCTCAGGACGGCAATCACCGCGCCGCTCGCAGTCACTCCTGGCGTCGTGCACGAGCCCGGTCTCGTGGAACGGATTTTGGACGACGCAGGCGAGGGGCCCGGCCGGCTGCCGCTGGTGGAGTTCACGCTGACCCGGTTGTGGGACCGGCGCCGAGGCGGGATGCTCACCCACGAGGCGTACGACGCTTTGGGTGGAGTCGGGGGTGCGGTGGCCGACTACGCGGAGGAGATGTACGAGCGCAGCCTGCGGCCCTTGGAGCGCGAGCCCGCACGACGCCTGTTCGTCCAGCTCGCGCGACCGGAGGAGGATGGAGGGTTCACGCGCCGGGCGGTACGCGTCGACACGCTCGACGAGGATCAGCGGCGACTGGTGCGGCGGTTGGCCGACCGCAAACTGCTGGTGACGACCCGAGCGGTTGACGGCACCGAAATCGCGGACCTGGCGCACGACGCGCTCATCGACAGCTGGAGCCGACTGCGGGGGTGGCTGGCCGCAGACCGCGACTTCCGAGACTGGCAGGAACGGCTGCGGGCCAGCCTGCGTCAGTGGGAGCAGCTCGGCCACCGCAGCGGTGCCCTGCTGCGGGATCCTTTGTTGGCCGAGGCACTGACGTGGAGCACGAAGAGGTCGCAGGACATCACCGCCGACGAGCGGGCGTACATCAACGCCAGCCTGATACTGCGCACACGCCGGACGCGGCGCGGGCGCCTCATCACCACCGGGGTGGCGATTCTGGCCCTGATCGCTGCCACCCTGGCGGGCCTGACGTACACCCGAACTCGGGAGGTCACCCGCCAGCTCCACGCCCAAGCGGCCCGGCTGCTCGGGCAGGACGCCCAGCGTCGGGCCGACGACGCCCCGGGCACTGCCGCCCTGCTCGCGCTGTCCGCATGGCACACTGACAGGACCCAGCCCGAGGCTTACGGCGCGCTGTTCAAGCTCTACGCGCGACTGCGGAGTGTGGACGGAGTCCAGGAACTGGGCATCGACCACGCGCTGTTGTTCACAGCCACTCCGGACGGGAAGTCGGCTGTCATGGTCGACCAACTGGGTACCGTCTCGGCCCTCACTGATCTGCTGGGACACGTGAAGGTCCGCACGTTCGCACGGACGCGCTCGAACACCGAGCACGAACCCCTGGTGAAGGTCAGCCCGGACGGCCGGCAGGTGGCCCTGCTGGACGACCGCACGGGCCTCACCGTGTGGAATGTGAGCCACCCGGACGGCCCGACCCGGCTCCCCGTCCCGGCTGGCTGGAACTCGGCGCAGGACACCCGCGACCTCGCCTTCTCCGCCGACGGCTCCCAACTGGCCGCGATCTTCGGTGGATCGGACCGCACTGGGAAGTCCGAAGTCGACCGGCTCGGCCTCTGGGACATCGGCAGCAGGCGCCTGATCTCCGGCACCATTCTGCGGCACAGCTCCTTCTACACCGTGGACTTCAGTCAGCATCCCGGACAGGTACTGCTCTTCCGGGAAACTGGCCAGAACAACAGTTACGTACGCGTCGATCCGCGCACCGGAGCTGAGAGCCGCCCGATCGGCGTCGACTCGGCCGCTGCTGTCGGGCTGAATGGTCAAGTTGTGGTCGACTGCGCTTCCGACGATGCGCTGCGCATCCGATCCTCCGGTGCCGGCACAGTTCTGCGCACCGTCCCGACCGCAAACTGCACGGACGTGCGACTCGACGGCACGGGCCGCTATGCCCTGACCGAACCGGACACGGCTACCGGCCAATCGGACCTGTCGACCGTCAAGGTCGTGGACTTGAGAACTGGCATGGTCTCCTGGGTCGCCGCCCCGATCTATGACACCCTCAAGAGCGCAGACGTCGTGGTGGCCCCGCACACGGATGGCAGTCTGGGGATTCTCGCCTTCAAAGGACGTGAACTGCTGCGGTTCACCGCGCCCCGGCCGACAAAGCCCGTCCGCTACCCGATGCCGACGATGGCCTCTGGCCTTCCCGTCAGCGCCGACGGGCGATTCCGGCTGCTGGGCGGCGAGGATGTGGACAAGGAGCCGCTCCAGTTACTGGACACTTCGAGCGGCGCGATAGCCACACCCCCGGCAGGGGCGCAAAAGGACATCCTGACGGCGGCGGAGAGGTCGCAGGTGCTCTTCACCTCCGACGGCCGCCACCTCGTCGTCAGCGACGGAGACTCCCTGACTGTCTACTCCACTCCGCGGCTCGCGCGGGAGCGGACGATCACGCTGCCCACACCGCCGGGGGTGCACCCCACTTTCGGCGCGACCTTGGCCGTGGCGGACGACGGAAGCGTGCTGACGCTCTACGCCGGAGAACTGGCCCGGTGGGACCCGGCCACCGGGCGTCCGCTGGGATCCCTGCTGCCGCTTGCTCACGGCACGGAGTTGGCCTGGCTGGCCGACAACGGCACGCCTGTAGTGCCCCGCCCCGGGCATCCGGCGCAGGCACTCGTACGTGGGCGGGACGGTGTGACGCGCCTGTGGGATCTCACCAAGCGCGGCTCCATCGGATCGTTCCAGGCCGACCCTGACGTCATCAGCACCTTTCAGACCGAGGTGTTTGATGCATCGGGCGACACCCTGGCCGTTCTACGCGACATCAAGGACGGCTTCGGCACGAAGATAGAGTTCCTCGGGCTCCCGGACTTCGACGTTCTGGGAACGCCAGCGCCGGCCCGCGACGTCATCAACCTCGTCGGGTTCACCCGCGCCGGATACCTGATCTCCACCAGTGCCGACGCAATGCAGGTATGGCGCCCGGGCCTATCCACGCAGATCGCTGGCCTCGCCCTTCCCGATGACCTGCGCTGGTACATCCACGGCGCCACAGCCATCGGCGTCACCGACGCCGGATCGCTGCCACTCTCGCTCGACCCCGACCAGTGGCGCGCTTCCCTGTGCCGCGCCGTGCACCGACCACTCACCAAGGCCGAGCACCAACTACTGCCCGACGGAACGAACACGGGCCAGCCCTGCAAGGATTGAACTGGCAAACCACCGGAGATCTTTCAGCCGCCGAGCATTCCTCAATGACGTCCCGCTCCTCCTCGTGCGCGTCGCGCCGTGGGCATAGGTGCGGCGTCGGAGCCGAGCGAAGGAGGAGACCGCGCCGGTCGGTGGCAGAGACGGCGAGCAAGCTGAAGCCTTTGCCGCGCCGTCTCATAGTCCGGAAAAGCTGCTCGTGCTCGCTGTGTGGCTTCGCCGCCCGCACTGATGTGCTGCTCTCGATCGGCCGGCGGCCGCGACTGGCCGACCTGTACACGCCGAGGTCGAGCAGGCCCGGGGCGACAGCTTCCGGGCGGACTGGCGTATCACCGACCTGATCCGGCACGCCGAACAGTGCGGTGCACCCGATCCCGGCGTCGTCTGCCGGACGACGGCCCGAAGTTCACCGCCCTCGAGGAGCAGGTACGGGCGACCCTGCAGAGGGAGCCCCGCAGGGAACCCGAACTGGCACGCCGCGACCGTCGCGCACTGTGCAAGGGCTGTGCCGCTCCGCATTCTGATCTTTCCTGAAAGGCATACTGCTCATGATGACGACGAACACCCAAAGGATTCTCGACCTCGCCGCGGCCGCACCGGCCAGCCACGGCGAGGACCTGTTGCTGCTCCTTCGCGAAGCGAGCGAGTTGTACCAGCAGGGCCTCGAGGGCGTGCGCCACACCGTGGCGGCCCGCTTCGCCGGGCTGTCCACCCGGGATCTCGTGGCGGCCGTGAACGCGGCCGGCATGCCCTGCGACGCATCCCAGGACCGCGTAGAGCTGCTCCTGCTGCTCGCCCTGACCGAGTGGGAGAAGACCCCAGCGGCCATGGCCTACTCAGAGATGGCAGAAGACGCCGCCCGCCGAGGGGTCAGCCTCATCTCAGAGGAATGAAGCCAGAAACGGGCCCGGATGTGGCTCGGACAGCTGGACACCCACCCAGAACATACGCCATTATATGCGTTGCGAGCCGGGCAGGCCGGCTCCTCGCGACGCGATGGGACGGTTCAGGTCATGGCTGCCCAATCCACGCCGCACCTCGTCGAGGCTGCAGAGATCGCCGCCGAGCACGGACTGACCCCCGCACGCATCAGCGCGCTCTACCTCGAGCGCGAGAGCAGCGGTTTCCCCGAGGCCGTCGGCCACCGCGGCCGCGCCCGCCAGTGGGACAAGAGCGACGTCGACCAGTGGTTCGCCCAACGAAAGCCGCCCCGCCTGCTGAAGCACAAGCCGCCGAAACTCGATCCCGACGAACTGCTCACCGGAGCCCAGGCCTCCAGGTTCCTCGGCTACAAGAACCCTCAGCAGGTCAACACGTACGTGCGGGACCACCCCGGATACTTCCCCGATCCCGACGTCGTCGAAGAACTGGGCACTGCAGAGCGGCCCTACCGCCGGCCGAAGTGGCGCGTGCAGACACTCCTGGACTGGAAGGACACCCGCCCGGGCAGCGGGAAACGCAGCATCGAACGCGCAGCGCCCGCCCTGCCAGACGTACCCGTGGATGGTGACCCAGACGAACTGCTGGGCGCATCACAGGCAGCAGCCCTGCTCGGATTCAAAAGCGTGAACTCCTTCAGCAGCAGTCTGGGCCAGGGCAACCTGCCCCTGCTGAAGACTGTGGACGCCACTTCCGAAAAGGGCGGACGCCGCCGGTGGACCCGCCGGCGCATCCTCGAGCAAGCCGCGCAGCGCAAAGCCAAGTGACACAACCGGTCGGTGGCCGTTTCGGCCCACCGCCCCCATAGACGCGGCATCCGGTTATGGGTTGTTGATCCCCTGCGGACCGGATGCCGCACGATGGCCGGCATGGCGTGGCTCGCCACCACGCCCCGCAGCAGCCTCGGCTGCTGCGGACCGGCCATCGCCGAACTTCCGCTACTACCGCCATCCCCCTGCGCCAGCCCACCACTTTGCCGAGGCTGGTCAGCAGACCCCAAAAAACGAAACGTACTTGGCGTGGTCGGGGTCATGAAGTCCGACCACGAGGCCAACCGCGAGAGTGTTTCGCGTTCGTGACCATGGTCGGGGCGGAATGGTCGGGGGTTGGGTCGGGAACCACGAGTTACCTCAAAGAATGCCCATGCCCAGCCCCACACCGAGCACTCCGGCCACCAGCTTGGCCCCCAGCCCAGCCGAATCGCTGCGTCACCAGGTCCTGGCCGCGCTCGCCCAGCACCGCATCGCCACCACCAACCAGTTGCGCCGCATGCTGCGACCGGACGGTACGCGGCAACTGCTGTCCAGAGTCCTGAACAAGCTGCGCTCCAACGGCTTCGTCGACTTCACGGTCCTACCGGATGCAGGCCGGTCACGTACCAACGCCTGGTACCTCACGCACGAAGGCGCGCGTCTGACCCGGGACCTGCCCGTCCTGCGGGGGCGGCCGCCCTACCCCATCACGTCGACTACGGCAGCGTCGCTGAAGACCCCGCACACGCTCGCCGCCGTACGCGCCCACCTCGCCTTCGCCGAAGACGCCCGACGGCTCGGACACGAGCACGGCCCCTGGGACTGGACCCCCGAAGTGTCCCACTCGATCGGCGAGGGCGAGCGGGTCGTCGCCGATGCCCTCATGTACTACACCGTCGCCGAGAGTGAACACCGCCGAAAGCTGCGCGCGTTCGTAGAAATCGACCGCAGCACCATGAGCAGCGAGCGGCTGGCCGTGAAACTGATCGAGTACGCGCGCCTGTTCCAGCACGAGGCCCAACCCGTCGGCCGTCGCAAACCGGCCGGCACCGGTCCTGCCTGGCTCCGCTGGTACCCGGTCTTTCCGCGCGTGCTCTTCGTGCTGACCGGTGCCTCCCGAACCAGGCTGGAGAATCGCATGAGCGATCTGCAGGCCATGGTTGCCCACCACCCGCTCGTAGCGGCCTTAGCCAGCGAAGTCCGCCTCGGAGCCGCCGTGCTCGAAGACCTCGAGCAACACGGTCCCGCTCAGCCCGTATGGGTTCCTCTGACCGGTGGGAAGCCTCGCCCGTGGACGGAGTTGTGAGTCTTCTGCACGAGCGATAGTTGAGGAACCAGCCTGTCCGCGAACGCCCGCGCGGCGCATCCTGCACCCCGCCCCTACCTTGCTCGCTCGACGCACTCGGCCTTCGAGGCCGCGGCGGCATCGAGGGCGTCCTCGCATCGTGGGCGGCCGGCACTTCGCCAAGGGCCGGAGGCACCGGTTTCCTGACATCGACCAGGCGGAGCCGGGTGCGCGGGCCGGCGGCATGGCCGTGCCCCGGCCCGTCTGGTGCGCACCGGGCCTGGCGGGCGGCAGCTCAGCCGGTGGCGTCGGCGGCGGCTTCGACGAGGCGGGCGGTGATGCCCGGGTGGCTCGTCATGGCGACGTGGGACGCGCCCGGGATCTCGACGACCTTGCGGGCGCTCGCGCGCTCGTAGAAGAAGCGTTCCAGGGCGGGCGGGATGGCCTTGTCGGCGCCGGCCACCAGTCCCCAGGTCGGGAGAGTGCGCCAGGCGGCAGCGGTGGTGGCGTCGGTGAAGCAGGCGGCGCTGAAGGGCCGCTGGGTGGCCTGCATGAGGCGCGTGGTGGCGACGGGCAGGTCGGCGGCGAACGCGACCCGGAACTTGTCGGCCTCCAGATACAGGTCCGTGCCGGTGGTGCCGTCGGGGTTCGGGTAGGGCACTGGCCGGGTCGCGGCCTGGATGATGCTGCCGGGGTACTTGTTGATCAGTACCCCGAGTTGCTCGCCCTTGTCGGGGACAAAGGCGGCGATGTAGACGAGCGCCTTGACGCCGGGGATGCCGACGGCGGCGTTGGTGATGACGCCGCCGCCGTAGGAGTGGCCGACCAGCACGATCGGGCCGCTGACCGACTGAAGCACGCTGGCGAGGTAGGCGGCGTCGGTGGGCAGGCTGCGCAGCGGGTTCGCAGGGGCCAGAGTCGGGTAGCCGGCATGCTGGAGTTGCTCGATGACGCCGTTCCAGCAGGAGGCGTCAGCGAATCCGCCGTGCACCAGCACGACGGTCGGCTTGGTTCTGGCCGTGGGGCGGTCGGTAGCGGAGGCGGGTGAGGAGAGCGGTCCCGTCAGGGCTGCCGTGCCGGCGACGGCGGCGCCGGTGGCGAGCAGGTGGCGGCGGGTGAGCTCAGGGCCCATGGAAGGCTCCTTCCAGGTGGGTTGGGACGGGAGTGGGCCGGATTTCGAACGACCTGCTCAGGACAAGCCGTTGAGGCCCTGGGCGGCCTGGGTGATGACGGCGGCCACGACGGCTGGGCGGGAGACGTAGACGGCGTGGCTGCCGGGGGTCTCGGTGACAGTGGCCCTGGCCCGTTCGGACATGGCACGCTGGGCGGGCGGTGGGATCATGCGGTCGTCCGTGGCGACCAGGTACCAGGTGGGCCTGGTCTGCCAGGCCGGTTCGGAGACGGCCCCTTCGAGGGCCTCGACGCCCCAGGGGACCTGTGAGTCGGCCATGAACGCCGCCAGCTTCTCGGGCACGTCGGCGGCGAAGGAGGCCGCGAACCTGTCCCGGTCCAGGAACAGGAAACCGTCCTGGGGCGGCAGGATCGGCGGGACGGGTGCCCCGGGCGGCGGGTCGGCGATCAGGGAGCTGACCGACTCGCCCTTGTCCGGCACGAACGCGGCGATGTAGGCGAGCGCCGCCACCTTGGGGTGGTCGCCGGCCTCGGTGATGACGACGCCGCCGTAGGAGTGGCCGACCAGCACGGCCGGGCCGTCGAGGCCGTCGAGGACCTGGCGGGTGGCCGCGACGTCGCCGGCGAGCGACAGGGTCGGGTTCTGTACGACGGTCACCTTGTAGCCGTCGGAACTCAGGTGGTCGTAGACCTCCTGCCAGCCTGATCCGTCCACGAAGCCGCCGTGCACGAGGACGATGTTCCTGATGGTTGCCATGGTCACTCCAGACCTGGGGGGACAGAGCCCTAGCGTCTGTCCCGGTGCAGGCAAGTCAAGTCGTGGAAAGGCGGCCGGACCACGCAGAACAGCACGCAGAAGTACCCACCCGAACTTCGCGGGCAGCGACTTGGAAGGGTCAGGGAACGACGGTCGCCAGGGCGTTGCAGCGGTCGCTCGCCCCGATGTCGCCAATGGCTTCGAAGACCCGCGCCGCCCGCGCGTAGGCGTGGCGGCTCTCGTCGGTCCGGCCTTCCTCGGCCAACAGGTCAGCCAGTGTTTCCAGGGCGCCGGCTTGCCGAAAGTCGGACATCTGGAGCGTGTCCATGACGTCGATTGCCTCGCTGAGTGTGGTGATCGCCTCCGTACGGCGGCCGAGGTGTCCGAGGCATTGGCCGATCCGGATCAGCGTAACTGGCCGAGTATGCGTTGCGACGCTCGGTGTCATTCCCGACTCCGGGTCGTCCAACAGGGCGAGCCGTTCGAGGGATTGCTCCAACGCTTCGGCGTGGTGCCCTTCCCTTATGAGGCTGTCGGAGATGTTGGCGAGGCACTGGACGTAGGAGTCGATGTCGCCGATGGTCTTGAACATCTCCGCGGCCCGGGACGACGCGGCGACGGCCTCCCTAGGTCGGGCGAGCAGCAGCAGTGCCCAGCCGGTGTACGCGTGTGCCCAGGCGATCTGAGCCGTGGCGCCTGCCCGGGTGGCCAGCTCCAGCGCCTGCGCCGCACACCGCAGTACGGCTTCCGGGTCGCTGGGCGGCACCCATTGGACCCAGGCCAGATAGTTCAGCTGGGTCGCCTGCTGCGCCAGGTCACCGAGGGCCCCGGCCGCCTCCGCGCCCCGCGTGAAGACCTCCTGCCAGTGCGGGCTGTGCGCCCACCGTTCGGAGAACCAGTGCATCGACTCTGCGCAGTCAAGGACGAGGGAGTGCGGGCCGCTGTCTGCCGCGGCGCGCATCGCCCCCAACCAGTTGTCCACGTTCACCCGCAGCCACCCGTCGGCCTCCTCAAGGGAGGTCAGGACGGTGAGATCGGGGCCGGGCCGGCCGGGACGGCCGTAGCCGGGTTCGAACCACCGTCCGGACATTGTGGCCATGCGCAGCAGCCACGACGTCACCCGCTCCGTCAGTGCCTCGCGCTTGGCTGCGGCCTCCTCCTGGTGGAGCCGGTCGCGGGCGAACAGGCGGACCAGGTCGTGGAAGCGGTAACGGCCCGCGGCGCTATCGAAGAGCAGGCCGAGGTCGACGAGGTCGTCGAGCGCCTCCCAGGCATCCTCGATCGTTACCCCTCCGGCGACGGCCGCCAGGGCGGCGTCGAAGTCCTGTCCCGGCACCACGGCGAGCCGCCGGAACATCTGCCGTGCGGAGTCGGCGAGTTGCTCGTACGACATCCCGAACGCGTTGGCGATCTTGAGGTCGCCAGCCTTGAACTGATCCAGCCTGCGTTCCTCGTTGGCCAGCCGGGCGGCGAGTTCGGCGGCGTCCCATTCGGGTCGGCTGACCAGGCGGTTCCCGATGATCCGCAGTGCCAGAGGCAGCCCGCCGCACAACTCGGCGAGCCGGGTGAGGGTCGATTCCCCGTCGGATGCGGAGCGTTCGCCAAGGATCCCGGCCAGCAGTTGTGCGGACTCCGGCAACGGCAGGGGCCCGAGGGCGAGCCTGCGCACGCCCTCCAGCCCCGGCAGCAGCCGCCGGGTGGTGATCAGCGCCCTGCCTGCGCCGCCTGGCAGCAGCGGGCGCACCTGTTCCTCCGATGCGGCGTTGTCGAGGACGACCAGAACATGCCTGTCCCGCAGCAGCGACCGGTACAAGGAGGCACGGGCCTGACTGTCGCCCGGGATCTGCTGGTCCGCGACACCGAGCGCACGCAGCAGCAACTGCAGGGCGTCAGTGGCGGGCAGCGGCCGCTGGGACATGCCGAGCAGATCGAGGAAGAACACCCCGTCGGGAAAGCTCGACCGCACTGAATGAGCGGCACGGACGGCGAACGTGGTCTTTCCCAGGCCCGCGGAGCCGGTGACGAGCCCCACCACTCCGACCCCTGGTGCACTCTCGGCGTACACCAGCTCGCTCGCCCAGACCAGTTCCGCCGCCCGGCCGGTGAAGTCGCCTACCGACGGCGGCAGTTCGGACAGACCCGTCGGACGCGCCCAGCGATCCCGCAGCCGGCCCTCGCGCGCCAACTCGACCAGCTGCTTGCGGGCATCGCCATCCAGCGCGAGTGCGTCCACCAGAGCGGTCACGGTCCGCTGCTGAGGCCCCCTGCTCCGTCTGCGCTCCATGTCCGACAGCGCCCGGGCACTGACCCCTGACGCCTCGGCCAGCTGCTCCAGCGTCATGCGTGCCGCGCGCCGATGGCTGCGTAACACTTCCCCGAAACCGGGCTGTCTGGTGATTGCCCGACACCCCCTCAGCGGCGAATTCTCCCCACCCGCCGCCATCAAATCGCATCTTGTTCAGACGATCTTTGATGGCGCGTGTGCTACCACTTATGCCCCGTACCGGGGACCGTGTCCATCACCCGTTCGCGTGTGCACTGCTCGCCTCACCCACAGGAGTCAGAAGCGGTGGGCTCGGCGGCTTATGAGACTGACATACCGCCGTCGACGGCCAGGATCTGGCCGGTGATCCAGGATGCCTCCGGGTCGGCCAAGGCGACTATCCACCGGGCCACCTCGTCAGCGGTTCCACGACGCCTGAGCGGCAGACTCGCTGCCTCGGCTGCCTTGATCTGCTCGACCATCTCCGGGGGCGCGATCGTGGAGAGGATGTCGGACTCGGTCGGGCCAGGCGCGACCGCGTTGACCCGGATCCTGCGCGGGGCCAGTTCCGCCGCCCAGCTACGCGTCAGATAATCCAGCGCGGACTTGCTCGCACCGTAGTAGAGCCCCTGACCGGTGGGTTTGCTCCCGACCGCGCTGGAGACGTTGACAATGCTGCCGCCGGCATCGGCCAGTGCGTCCGCAGCCGCGGCCACCAGATGGATCGGGCCATACACGTTGGTACGGAAAAGCGCCTCCAGGTGGCCTGCGGCGATCTCAGGCGTGCCGGCGGGGGAGAACATGCCCGCGTTGTTGACCAGGGCGTCCAGCCGTCCGAACTCATTGAGGGCCGCTTGGACCATGCCCCCTGCGGCGCCATCGGCGGAGACGTCCGCGACGTGCACCGTGATCGCGCCCCGTCCCTTCGCAACCTCGCGCAGCGGACCCTCACGGCGGCCGGTGATCATTACCGACCAACCCCGGTCGGCCAACTGCTCGGCCGTCGCTCGCCCGATCCCCGTGCCACCACCGGTGACGAGAGCAGTTCGTTGCGTCGCCATCCTCTCCTCCTCAGCAGCCCCGCAGGCCTAATAGGAAACGATCGCTCGCTATTAAAGTTACCGCCGACCACACCAGTCAAGCCGGGGTCGCCGCTGCCTGCCGGCTCCGCGACGGCCTGCTCGGAAGCAACCGGACGATCCACTGCCTGTCGGATTCCGAGCCGACGGGGAGGAGACGGCAACGGGCCGAGCGTCTTCGGTGCGCGACACTTGTGGCCCGGGTAAGGCGCATCGGCGGTGAGATGCCTGCCGCCAGGCGCTGCCATGTGCGGGATCACATGGGCGGGCGCCGCGACGCGTGTGTCCCGGCCCTGGGCGGGGGACGACATCGGCTCGGGACCGCTCCGGCGATGCGGGGCGCGGCCGTCCATCGTTCCCGTCAGAGGCGATCTCGTGAGAGAATCGTCGCCTCCGCAGTCCGCCCACCATCGCCTTCGTCTCCCGCCATGCCTCGCATTTCGAACGACCGCCGCGACCGTGTTCGTCGCGCCATCATCGACGCCGCCGCAGACTGCTTTGCCAACAAGGGCTTCGCCGCCACCTCCATATCGGAGATCTGCACGGCGGCGAACATGTCCGTCGGCGGCATCTACCGCCACTTCGCGGGCAAGGAAGAGCTGGTCGACGCAGTCTCCGAGGCCATCCTCACGCCAGTCATCGAAGTCCTCGACGCCGCCGCGCACGGCCCCGACGTCCTCGACACTGCGGGGGTGATCGACCTCCTGCACAAGACTCTGTTGCAGAGTGCGCCGGGCTCCGTACCGCGGCTTATGGTGGGTCAGTTCTGGGCTGAGTTGCTCCGGGACCCGACTTTTCCTGGTTCGCGGCAGGAACTGGGTACGGCCCTGCGTGCAGGGCTGACCCGGCTCGTCGTGCGGGCGAATCCGGACGCCCTTGAACCCGAACGACTCACCGTGGCCCTGATGGCGATAGGCATGGGGGTCTTCCTGTCCCAGAGCATCGTCGACACGGAGACATCGACCCGCGAGCTGATCGACGCGATCTCAGTACTCCTCCGACACAGCCTTCCCTCCACCTGACTGGGCAGGGGTGCCCGCGCACCGACTGGTCCAGACGTCGACACCGACACGATTCGCTGGCAGTCCAGCGCAAGCGCCGACGCCGCCATACCCTCGGCCCGCCGCGGGCGCTGGCGGTCCACAGCCTCCAACCGCCGTAACCTCAACCGTCAAAGATCTCTAGGACGAGTCCCGGGCCCTGGGCGTCGCACCGCTCCGCCTGTACGTGCTCGGGTTCGGCCACAACAACTGTGGGGGGCACGTGCGTTCGCGCTGGCCAGCGCCAGTGGAAGCTCTGCTGGTGGTCCTGCCCGAGTGGTACGCGTACGCCCAGGAGCGGGAGGTGGAACTGCGGCAGCTGCTCGGCGACGTCAGCATCCTCCGTGAGTGGCGGCGAGAGCCGGCCCCTCCCGCTGAGCCTGCTGCGCGAGCGATAGGCCGTGCTCTGCGCGACGCCCCAGGCAGATGGCCTGGGGCGTCGGCGTTCACGGGCCAGGCGGGCCGTCCTCACACCGGTGAACGAGCCGATGCAGCATGCGCCGCAGTTCTGCCCAGACGGCTCGCGATTCGTATCCGAACATGGCCCGCTCCCCCCGCTGCGACCGGGCTCATCGCCCTCCGGGGTGCCGACCCACCAGCGGGGGCAGGAGGCCGTCCCCCGGCCAGAAGGGCTGCTCGGTCGCCATGCCGGTGAGGAGCATGCCGACGTCGTCCAGGACCGCGGCGCGCTCCGAAGAACCGTAGACAACGAAGTCGTCGGCCGCGGCGTCATAGGCGCGGACGTGGCTGTGGGGCCCCGTGCAGACGAGGGCGCGCGCGATCTCGGGCAGCCCGAGGCTGAGGGCATCGCAGTCCTCGGAGCGGACGAGCTGCATCAGGTCGGTGGTGACGCTCTCCCAGTCACCGACTGTCGGCCAGTCAGCGCCGCCGTTCAGCTCGTGGGTGAGGGTGGCCAGCGGGATGATCTCGCCCGGCTGCCTTCCTTGGGTGAGGAGGTCGTGGATGCGGGCGCCGTCGGGCTGGCGCACCTGCGGGTGGAGAAGCGAGTCGGCGGCCACCACGGTGGTGTTGATCTCCTGGGTTCCGGGGCCGGGGTAGTACGGCTCGTGCGCGAAGAGGAGATAGACATCCGGGGTGCGGTCGGCCGGGCCGGATTCGGGCTGGGGCATGAGCACGGTTCCCTTCAGAGGCGATGGGGCGGTCATGGGGTGAGGTGTCGTCGGCCGGACGCTCGGTGAGTACAGGCCGAGCGGCCGCCCAAGGTCACGGGTCTGGTCCTTATCGGCGGTGGCGTCCTCATGGACGGTGCGCTGGATGATCTGGGCGACCTGGTGGGCGAGTTGCAGCATCAGCCGTTCGCGGGCGATGAGGCCCTCTGAGACCGCGGAGGTATCCCGGGCCTGGAGCAGACTGGCGGCGTCCCACAGCAGGTTGTGGCCGATCTCGGCGGAGCGGCGCAGTTCGTGGCGGTCGCTGCCGGCGGCGGCCTGGACGATCGAGGTGTGCAGGGTGGCGAGGCGCTGCAGGTAGCGGCAGGCATTGTCGCCTTCGACGGTGCGGACGTGTTCGCGGGCCCGGCTGTCCAGCCGGTCGGGTAGGTGTTCGGCGAGCAGCGGGGCGAGGAGCATCGCTGGTAGGGCGACATCGACGGGGACTCCGTGGCTCATGGCGAACAGGCCGGCGACCAGACTGACAAGCGCGACCGCTACGGCGGAGAACCGCAAAGACCGGGGGACGGTGTCCCGGGCGATGCGCTGGGCGGGGCGCCTGGTCAGCCAGCGCAGGGCAAGGCGCTGCGTACGCGTGGCGGCTGGAGTGAGTACCGCGATCTGGTGGGGGATCTCGGGCGCGCTGCCGTCGCCGGGGACGGTCCAGGCGAGCCAGCCCCATGGGGTGCGCTCGTGGACGAGCACCAGCTCGCAGGCGGCCGAGCAGGTGTGGTCGCGGACGTGGCCGGTCCGCAGGGCGCGGGTGCGTTCTCTTTGCCACCGTCCCGGGTCGCGGGTGAAGGGTCGCTCGTGGTGCGCGGCCGCGGCCGGGGGTGGTGTGTGGGGTGTGGCTGTCACGGGCTGATTCCTTCCGGTTGGTTGGTCAAGGCGGAGGCGCACGTGGTGCAGCGGCCGTCGTCTTCGGGGTGGGCGCGGCGGGGAGTGGGGCC
>NZ_JAYWVC010000092.1:0-31044 GCF_036281785.1 Streptomyces chiangmaiensis
CGTGTCCGACGACATCACCGACGACGAGGGCCACCCGGGCGCCGGACAGCGGGATCACGTCGAACCAGTCGCCGCCGACGCCGGCGTCCGTGTCGGCCGGCAGGTAGCGCCAGGCCGCCTCGACCGCCGCGCCGCCCATCAAACGGTGCGGGAGCAGGTTGCGTTGCAGCGCCAGGGCCGTGGTGTGTTCGCGGGTGTATTGGCGGGCGTTGTCCAAGGACAGCGCGGCCCGGGTGACGAGCTCTTCGGCGAGCAGCAGGTCATCCTCGTGAAACGGAACGGGGTCCTCGGTGCGGAGGAACAGCGCGGTACCCAGGATGGCACGCCGCGCAATGATGGGCACGATCATCAGGGAGTGCATCCCGTACTCACGGATCTTTTGCGCCCGCACTGGATCCTCGTCGATCCATGTCCCAGGGGAGGCGTCCAGCACCGGTTCCAGGTGGGACCTTCCCGTGCGCAGAACGCTGGCGAGCGGCGAGGTCGGGGGGACGAAAACCGTCTCCCCTCGCGCAAAGGTCGACTCTGGGGTTCCTGGGTGGATCGAGGCCTGACCGGCACGGCGGAACACAGGGGGGCGATCGTACATTGTGTCGATTCGGGCAGAGGGCTCTGTGCCGAATGGAACCGACTCCGCCAACTCGACGGTGGCGTAGTCAGCCAACAGGGGCACGGCGAGGCTGGCCAGTTCCTGTCCGGTCTGCATGACGTCCAAGGTGCTGCCGATACGCGTGCTGGCCTGGCTGAGGACGGCAAGGCGCTCGCGCACCCGATGGTTGCTGGTGACATCTACGGTCAAGGAGCACACCCCCAGTGCCTGGCCGTCCGCGTCCTGGAGGCAGAAGAACGAGGCCGAGAATGCGTGCTCCCGGCGCGGATCTTCCGGCGGCCATGCCCGGTACTCGTGGACCGCGGAAGTGCCGCTCGCCAGCACCTGCCGCATCACCGCTTCAAGGGCCTCGGCCTCGAAGCCGGGCAGTGAATCCTTCAGGCGGCGTCCGAACCTCCGGTCACGGGAAATGCCGTCATGCGCCATCGTGTCGTTCACCCAGGTGCAGCGTAGCTGCGGGTCACGAATGGCGATGCCGACCGGCGCGCGGGCAAGCAGCGACTCCCGCACCGATCCGTTCATCATCCCCGAGGAGAGCGCGCCTATGTCGGTCAGGGATACCAACCACCGGTGGGTTGCGTCCTGTCCCCACAGCAGCGAGAGGCGCAGGCTCAGGTTGAGCGTACGGCCGTCGCGGTGGCGGACCGCCGCGGTGCCGGACCAGCCACCTTGGGCGCGGCACTGCTCGGCGAACGCTGATACCCCCAGCGGCTCCTCGGAGGACGGCAGCACGAGTGTGGCGGACCGGCCCACCACGTCCTCAGGGCAATACCCAACAAGGTGCTGAGCAGCTTGCGTCCACGCGACGACCGTCCCTTGCTCGTCGATCATCGCTACCGCTGTGTCGGATATCTCGCGGGACCTCAGCGGCTCCAAGAGTGCGGCCTGGTCAGTGCTCATCACTATGGCTCCCATCAGGTGCGTAGGTGCGTAGGTGCGAGAAGAAGCCGATCCTCAGGAGGTTGCTGCTGCTGCGGCGGCCAAGGCCACGACGGGAGAGGATCGGGGCCCGGCGGTAGGAGAAGCGGAGTGACGGCCATGAGGCCGACGATCGCCTCAGCACAGCGGGCCGTCCCGTGTTGCCCGATACCGTCCACGCTGGTCATGGCCCGCCGCAGCCCCTTGGGCGGCTGACGTGGTGTCAGCGTCCGGGGAAACGGCTCCTTCACCTCCTGCACCACCCAGCCGTTGCCGTCCGGGGCGCTGAAGGTGAGGTAGGAGGCGTAGGCGACCCGGGCAGGGTGCGGGCCGGCCACCCGCCCCTGGCCTGGGCCGTGGTGAACGACCCCTCCGGCATCGTGGCCGTGGTGGAGGAGCCATCCGGCATCGTGGAACACCTCGCCGACTTCGATGCCGCGGCCGACTAACTCCGCACGGGCCTCCTCGATGTCGGAGACGATGAGGTACCGCCGTGTTCAGCAGCACCACGGGCTCGTCGTACGGGCCGTGCTTCCTCAGCTCCAGGACCTCGGTCGCTTCGTTCATCGTGCCCGCGCCGCCGGGCATCACCACCTCTGCGTGGGGCACGGCGAGCAACCATGCCATCCGTTCAGCGAGATCCCTGGCGAACGTCATTTCGTCGGCGTCCTTCCTGACCCACTTCCGGAGAAAATCGACCGAGATCCCCGTGAGCTGCCCTCCCGACGCCTGCACTCCGTCGGTGACGACCATCATCAGCCCGGTATCGGATCCGCCCCACACCAGGGGTTGGCCGGCCCTGCCGATGAGCTCCCGAACTCGGGGGTCGGCTGGGGGTAGCGCTCGTCGAGGTCAGTGGCTGAGAGGAAGACACCGATGTTCATCGGGGTGGGCGCTGTTGCAGTCATGACCCGAACGTATGCGCGCGTCGGCCCACACGTGCGGACCATTTTCTGAGCAAATGACCGGACCACTTCGCGCCGAACGGCCAGGCGGGCCCCTGGGCGCCGCCTGTCAGACCGGTTGCACCGCGAAGCGCCACGTCGCATGCTCGGGGCGCCACGCTCGGTCGTGGAGGGGAAGCTGAAGCAGAACGTGGAAGCGCTCCCGTTGAGTGAGGGGTCGGGCTGAAGCAGTCGGCCTGGCGGAGACTGACCTTGTCCTCCCTGAGACGGGCTGGGGCTCGGCGCTGCTCCACCGGACTCGCCCGTCGGTCGGCAAGCAGTGGACCGACTCGGGGGAGACCCACGATGACCGCTGGCTCAAGAACCGGCCGAGCGAGGATGTCCGGCGGGTGCCCATCCCGCCCAGCTCGTTGCTGCGCTGCGGGAACACCTCGACGCCTTCGGTACGGCTGACGACGGGCGGCTCTTCTTCTCGGAGAAGGGGGCCGTCGTCCCGTCCTCGACGTACTACCGCGTGTGGCAGGAGGCCCGGCTCCTCGCGTTGCCCCCGGCAGCGGTGGTCTCGCCGCTCGCCAGTCGGCCGTACGACCTTCGGCACTCGGCGCTGTCGACGTGGCTCAACGCGGGCGTCGACCCGACCGAGGTTGCCGAACGTGCCGGCAACTGTGTCGAGGTCCTGCTGACTCGCTACGCGAAGTGTCTCGACGGTCGGCAGGAAGTCGCCAACCGACGCATTGAGGAGCTGCTCCGTGAGTACGAGTGAGAGTGTCTCCCATACCGCGCGGCCCCATCATCGCTACAGATGATCTCTTGTTTTGCGGGCATCCATGCTGCCTGGTCGGGCTTGGTGGCCCTGTTTCGCGACGGTTATTCCGTGGCCTTCGGGTACTCGACCGCTGCAATGCAACAGAGAATCGGAGGTGATGGGAATGGCGACCGCTCCCAGATCTGACATGGCGACCCATCCCGACATCATCGCCATGCGTGAACGCTATGAGATAGCCGAGGGTGCCGCGACCACTTCGAAGGCACAGGCTGTCGAGACCATTGGTCTGATCGCCGGGCTGTACTTCGCGGCTTCACCGTGGATCACGGGTTTCAACGGGCTTTCCACCCTGGCGGTCAACAATTTGATCGTCGGTATCGCCTACGCCCTCCTCATGAGTGGTGGTTTCGGCCGTGCCTACGACCGGGTGCACAGCATGGCGTGGGCCGCGTGTGCGTTGAGCGTCTGGATGATCATTTCGCCGTGGGTCGTGGCCGGTAACGTCAGCACTACCAAGACCATCGTCAACAATGTCGTCGTCGGCGTGATAGGTCTGCTGCTGGCTCTCGCGGCCGCCGCGTTCGGCCGCCCGGCAGATCGAGCGTCCTCACGCCGCATGTCCGCACCTTACGCGGGCGGTCGAAGCTGACCTGGCGCGCGACGGGCCGCAGGGCTGCAGCCGCGTGACCGCCCCGCGGCACTAGGTCCTGGGGTGGTGGGTGTCTGGCGTCGTGCCTGATTCCGTTTGCCGCTTCGTACGCACCACCTCTCTGACAGTGCCCACCAGGAAGCCTGCCGCGAGCAGCCCGATCATGATCGAACCCTGTCGGATTCCGTCGGCGTCGTGTCCGTCGAGGTAGGCAATGTGGCGGACCTCGGTGGGGCGCGCCGGGTTGTAGACGACTGGTATGCGCGTTCCTGGCTTCGCAGCGCTTGCTGAGCTGACCGCGACATCGACATCCGTGCGCACGGGACCGGACGGTGTAGCAAAGCGCACGGTCACGGAGGTCGCCCAGCCTTCCTCCGACCGGCTGGTGATCTCGACCACGAACGCGTCGGTCCTGTGGCCCTGGTCCCGGAGGTTCGCCAGCACCTGGTACTCCTGACCGGCTTCCCACCCCATGACTCCGGCCATGGTGGCGAACATCAGGAAACCCACGGTGGCCAATCGAGCTTTGGCCCAGCGGGGAGCCACCAGCCACGATTCCGGTCCGAGCCGCAGCAGCCCGGCCACGAGCTGGCCCGGCGAGGGAACGGCCCAGCTCTGGCGGCGTACCAGCCGGGAGATACCGTCCGCTGCAGTCAGCGCCACCGCCCAGCCGAGAACATAGAGCCACAACGACCCAAACGGCCCGAATGCCATCCACACCACGATGGCCACGACGGCCGCGAGCGTCTCCCACCCAAAGGGAGAGACGTACTCATCCCGGCCGCCGCTCAGCACGGACTTGCGCTCATCCATCTGCGCCCCCACACCCGTTACGAGATGAGACTCACCGGCTGCCGCGATGGTTGCAGTAGGGCCTGGCTGCCCCCGTCAGAGGCTTCGTCCGTTTCCGGGCTTCACCTGCGCCGATGCTCCAAGATCCCGTCCACAGCTCGTCCACGGACCTCGACATAGGGCCGCTTTGAGCGGCATACGGCTGCACATACACGAAGACCCCGGGCTCAGCGTTTCCGCCGGGGCGGTTCACCGTCTGTGCCCTGGTGATCCGCTCGCTCGTCACCGCCGACGCCAAGCGCCGCTGACCGGCCTTCGGGTGGCGCACACACCGCCAGGCACGCCGTCGCCCCTCGCGACCGGGCTCCACTCACCAACCGCCATCACTGAGGGAGAACGTCATGGACCTGCAGACAGCCGCCAGCCTCGTGCCGTTACTCGGCTGGGCCATGCACGGCGGCATCCTTACCCGCCGCCTCGCCTGCGCCCGCCGCGACCCGCTCACCGGCCTGCACACCCGCACCGGATGGACCACCCGCGCCGAACACTGCATCCGCCGGCACCCATCTTGCTTGCAGGGGGCGGGTCGTGCCTGTCGACGACGTGATCCCGTACGTGGTCGTGGACCCGGAGGGCCGCCCGGTCGAGCCGATCCGGCGTTTCCTGCGCGACTTCGTGGCCCGTGGTCACTCTGCGGGCAGTGTCCGCAGCCGTGACGACGTCTGCACCAAGCTGTTCGCACCGACACGGCTCCACTTACCGCTTCAGGACGAAGCGATAGACCTTGGAATCCCTGGCCTCGAAGCCGAGTCGCTCATACAGGCGATTCGCTGCCTCCCTCGACGGACGCGACGTGAGGTCAACGGTTCGAGCACCGGCCGCCTCCGCCAGCCGCAGAGCCTCCTCGGTCAGAGCACCCCCGACGCCATGTCCCCGCGCGGCCTCGTCCACGACCACGTCCTCGATGCGAGCCCGCAGACCGGAAGGCAAGGGAAACATGACCAACGTCAGCATCCCGACCACTTCGCCTTCGACCCGCGCCACCAACACCGTGTTCGCATCGCTGGCGAGCAGGCGCTGCACTGCCTCACGATCCAACGGGCTGGCTGTGCTCGAAAGCTGAGGCAACAAGCGCGTGAATGCCTCAACCGACTCGTCGTTCGCTTCACGGACGACCGCAACCTCAACGCTCATGATCTCGACCCTACAGAGCAAGTCCCATCACAAGGCGGCACACCAAAGATCGATCCCCGCGTAGTCCGGGAAAACCACTTCAAGACCCTCAACGACACCCACGGCCACGCCGCCGGGGACGCCGCCCTCATCGCCACCGCCGACCGGCTGCGCACTTGGTGCGGACACCGCGGCACCGCAGGCCGCCTGGGCGGGGACGAGACCTCGACAAGCGCGGGATCAGGGTCCGAAAGCAGCGGCAACGGGTCGGCCGGGAGGCATACGAGGACGACCTCAAGGGCCGACGCCGTAGGCAGGTGCTGCCGCTGCCGGCCATCTGCGTGGCCCCTCTGAGGTATGAGCGGATGCGGCAGACCGCGATGCGTGAGCGGGCAGGTGATAGCTGGGAGGAGAGCGGCCAGGTTTTCACCACACGAACGGGGCGACCGATCGAGCCGCGCAACGTCTACCGGTCCTTCACCCGGGTCGCCAAGAACGCCGGGCTCCGCGTGATCCGGCTGCACGATGCCCGGCACGGCTGCGCGACGCTGCTGACCGCGGCCGGCGTGGCTCCTCGCGTCGTGATGGAGATCCTGGGGCACAGCCAGATTGCCGTGACCATGAACGTCTATACACACGTCGTGCAGGACACCCAGCGCGAGGCGGTGAGCCACATGGACCGGCTGCTCAGGAGGCGCCCGCACTCCGCCGACTGATGTCAGATGTGGATGTCAAAAACCCCCGGCCATGATCGGCCGGGGGTCTTCTTCCTGGTGGGCGCGGACGGTTTCGAACCGCCGACATCCGCCTTGTAAGGGCGGCGCTCTACCGCTGAGCTACGCGCCCCGGACGAATCGACAGCCTACATCGACCGAGGGGATACCCCGCAAACGCGCACGCTCGGAACGGCCGCAGGCAGACGGGGCAGGGGGTTAACCCCACCTCGGACCGGGGAGTCCGCCGCATCCTCCCGAGGGCCGCGGATCCGTACGGTCGAAGGGCACTTCGCTTCCGGCTCCACGCTCCCAGGGGGACAACGTCATGGCTCGCAGGACCGCACGCACTGGACGGACCGGCCGTATCGGACCGACCCGGGCGGTCACCGTCGCGGGAGTCGTCGCGGTGGTCGCCGCCACGGCCGCAGCCTGCGGCAACGACGCGGGGGACGACCAGCACCCCGACCACCGCTCCTTCGCGCTGCACGGACGTACGCTCACCGTCGACTCCGACGACTCGGCGCTCGAGATCGTCCCGGCCGACGTGCACCGGGTCGAGGTCACCCGGTGGTTCCGCGGGACGGTCGTGGTCGGCGGGGACCCCCGGGTGACCTGGGCCATGAAGGACGACCGGCTGGTGCTGCGGCTGACGTGCTCCGGCCTGGTCGCCGACTGCTCCGCTCGGCACCGGATCGAGGTGCCGCGCGGAGTGGCCGTCAAGGTCGAGGACGGCGACGGGAGCGTGCGGGCGCAGGGCTTCGAGGCGCCGCTGACCATCCGCACCCAGGACGGTTCGGTGCGGGTGAGCGACTCCACGGGGCCGCTCACGCTGGACAGCGGTGACGGGTCGGTGCGTGCGACGGGTGTGGGCTCAGGGCGCGTGCACGCCGCGACGCGGGACGGCTCGATCCATCTCGAACTGGGTACCGTGCCCGATCTCGTGGAGTCGAGCAGCGAGGACGGCTCGGTCACGATCGCGCTGCCGCACCAGACCTATCGCGTCACCACCCGCGCCGAGGACGGTTCCGTCCATGTCTCGGTGCCCAGGGACCCGGGCAGCTCCCATGTGATCGACGCGCGGACACGGGACGGGTCGGTCACGGTCCGCACGGCGGGGTAGTCCACCACGTCCGGGCAAAAACAGGGTCAGGCCGCGGCGCGTCACGAACCGAACGCCCCGTGTGTTCGTCCTCAACCGGTGGGAGAATGACACCGGGCAGGGCGGATGACATCACGGGAGAGGGATGTGACGGCGACACCACCACAGCCGTGCACGCCGTTTGCGCCATGCGCGCACCACCGATCGCCGAGCCTCCCGCCCGGCCCTACGAACGCCCCGGGCCGGCCGTCCGACGAGCGCCACGGCCGGCGCACCCCGGCCGCGTCCGCCGGCGCCGGCAGGGTGCCCGGCCGCGTATCGGCCGGCTCCCGGAGCGGCACCCCCGCCCGTGACGCCCTCGCCCTCCTCGCCCTGCCCCTCGTCGCCGCCCTCGTCCTCCCGGCGGCGTTCGCCGGGGGTGGGACGCGGCGCTGGTTCGGGGGGCGGTCCGAGGGGCAGCGGGCCGAGGCGCAGGCTGCCAAGGACGCCGCCGCGGCCGCGTTCTACGAGCTCGACACCGCCCAGCGCGATCTCAGGTTTTCGATCGAGACCATCGCCGCCGTCGACGACTCCCCCGCCGCCCGCCGCGCGATCGCCGACTTCGAGGCGCTCGGGCGGCGCATCGACGAGGCCAGTCACCGGTACATCCAGGCCGTCGACGCGCACGACCTCGACAGGGTCGATCTCGAGGCCTCCGCCGCCGCCCGCGCCCGCACCGAACTCACCACCGCCAGGGACGAGCTGGCGGGTGTCAAGCAGGAGCTGGATCGTTTCGGCGCGAGCCTCGGGCCGCTGCTCGGGAAGGCCGAGACCCAGCTCGCCCGGCTGGCCCCGGCCGTGGAGCGAGCCCGCCAGGCCCTCCTCGCCGCCAGCAACGCCCTGGACGGCGTCCGGACCTCCGGGCTCAAGGCCGACGACCTCGCCGCCCGGCTGGCCGCTCTCGCACCCGAGCTGACCAAGCTCAACCAGGGAGCGGGCCGGCACGGCGTGGCACCGACCCTGGAGCGCGCGGAGCGTGTCGCCCGGGAGGCCGAGACCGTGCGTACGCAGGCCGAGCGGCTGCCGGAGCGGGCCGCCGAGATCGATCACCGGCTCGTCTCGCTGCGGACCCGGGCGCAGGCGCTCACGACGCGCGCCGGTCAGGTCGAGCCCGTTCTGAGCGAGCTGCGACGGCGGTTCACCGTCGCCTGCTGGCAGGACCTGCAGCAGGTCCCGGAGCAGGCCGCCGAGTCCGTGCGGCAGGCCGAGCTGAAGCTGAAGGAGGCGCAGGCCGCGCGGGAGGCACAGCGCTGGCCGGACGCGACCTCGTTGCTGTCGACCGTCCGGGCACTGCTGAACACGACCGACGAGGCCGTGTCCGCGGCCGGCGACCGGCTGCGGCGGCTGAACGCCGTGCAGAAGGACCCGCAGCAGGAGATCGAGCGCACCCGGTTCGCGATCCGGGACGCACAGCGGCTGGCGATGGCGGGGCGCACCACGCCGGATCCCCGGCATGCCCGGCCCCTCGACGAATCCGTGGCACGCCTGGACCGGGCGGTCACGACGCTGGAGGGACGCCACCCGGACTACTGGCGCTTCCTGACGGAGACCGAGGCGGTGCGGCAGACCGTCGCGCGGGTGGTGGCCCAGATCCGCGAGGAGCGCGGCGCGGGAGCGTCGTAGCACGGGGCGGGGCACCGGCCGTCGGTGCCGTGCGGGCGGTTCCTCAAGGCGTGGGCGCACCGCGTGGGAGCGGGGTGGGAGCCGGGCGGCCCTGCGCCAGGCGCGCAGAGCCACCCAGCCGCACCGGAGCGGGGCTCAGGTGCGGCACCCGTCCGGCGTCGGTCGCGCGACGAGGGCCCCCTGGCATCCCGATGTCCTGGGATCGTCGGCGACCGCCGGTTAGCCTGTGCCCATGCCTCGCTATGAGTACCGCTGCCGCACCTGCGGCGACACGTTCGAACTGAGCCGTCCGATGGCGGAGTCCTCCGCCCCCGCCGCCTGCCCGTCCGGCCATGACGACACGGTGAAACTCCTGTCGACGGTCGCGGTGGGCGGCAGCGCGTCGGCTCCGGCGCCGACAGCTCCGCGAGCAGGCGGCGCCGGGGGCGGGTGCTGCGGCGGTGGCTGCTGCGGCTGAGACCCGCTCAGCGCCGTCGCGCCAGGGTCAGCCCGTCCGCCACCGACACCATCACGCTGTCGACTCGCTCGTCCGCCTTCACATGCTCGTTGAAGTCCTTGATGGCGGCGGCGAGTCCGGTCGCGCCGGGGTCGGTCACCTCACCGTGGAAGAAGACGTTGTCCACCACGAGCAGACCGCCGGGACGCATGCGCGGCACCAACTCGTCCCAGTACGCGACGTAGTTGTCCTTGTCAGCGTCGATGAACGCCATGTCGATGTGCGGCTCGGCAGACAGCGCCCGCAACGTGTCGATCGCCGGTGCGATGCGCAGCTCGATCCGGTCGGCCACCCCCGCCTTCGCCCATGCCACCCGCGCGTGTTCCGTCCACTCCTCGGAGACGTCGCACGTCAGCAGCGTCCCGCCGGGCGGCAGCGCCTGCGCCATGGAGAGCGCCGACAGCCCGGTGAAGGTCCCGATCTCGACGATCCGCCGGGCCGCGGTCAGCCGCACGAGAAAGGCCAGCAGCGGCCCCTGCTCCTCGGCGACCTGCTTGCCCGCCACCAGCGGCAGCTGGGTGTGCGTGACCTCGACGAGCATCCGCTGCACGGGGTCCAGCGGCGGATTGTGGCCGAGCATGTACGCGTACAACTCGTCCGTCAGCGGCGTTCCGTTCCCCTTGGCCACCCGGTCCTCCTCCGGCCGTCCCCTGAGGTCCTGAGCACTTTCGGCTCCCTTCCACCGTATCCCGGGCTCTCCGGAGCGGGGCGGGCCACGCCGGAACGCGGTCAGGTCACGCCTGGCGCGCCGCCTTCAGGAACTCCCGCAGAATCCGCTCTCCGGCCAGCACGCCCCGCTCGGGCAGGGCCGTGATCCCCGGTGCCGTCCAGTCGGTGTCGGCCAGTTCGCCGTGGCCCGGGCGCCAGCCGCGGTCGGCGGCGAGCAGCAGGTCCGCGTCGAGCAGGGAGTCCCCGGCGGCGAGGGTGAGCGCGGCCCCGGTGCGGCGGGCGACCTCCCGCACGGCCGCGCTCTTCGTGAGCGGCTTCGGCACGGCATAGATCTTGCGGCCCTGCAGGGACACCGTCCAGCCGCGGTTCTCGGCCCACACGGCCAGTTCCTTCACCCACTCCTCGGGCAGCAGCTCGCGCTCCACGACGAGGTAGACGAAGAGGTCCTCGGCGACCCGGTGCTTGCGCACCCAGGCCGGGTCGGCGGTGGCCGCCAGGTGTTCCCGCACCTCCTCCAGAGGCGCGCATTCCTCGGCGAGCCGGGCGACGACACCGGAGTGCCAGTCGAGGTCGGCGACACCGTCGACGAGCAGATGACCGCCGTTGGCACAGATGGCGTACGCCGGCGCCGGGCCGGGCAGGTTGATGCGCTGGTACTGCTTGCGGGTGCGGGTGGTGGTCGGCACGAACACCGCCCGGTCGCCGAGGTCGGTGAGCAGACCGGCCGCGGTCTCGGTCAGGTACGACAGCGGCTTGCTCTCGTGCACCTCGACGCAGAGCAGCCGGGGCGCCCTCGGGTCCGGCATGGTCAGCGCGAGCGCCGCGGACGAGTAGATCAGCGTACGGTCGAGGTCGCTGGCGACCAGCACGGGGGTCATACCGCCACCGCCCTGCCGTCGGCGCCGGTCGCGCCCCGCGTGTACTTGGGGTGGATCAACCCCACGCAGGTGTAGGGGAGTTCGTCGACCTCCTCGACGGGCACGCCCCGCTGCTCGGCCAGCAGCCGTACATGGTCGAGGTCGGCGCCCGCCGCGGACCGCGCCAGGATCTTCCAGGGCACCCGGCGCAGCAGCACCCGCGTGGTCTCGCCGACTCCGGGCTTGACGAGGTTCACGTCGTGGATGCCGTACTCCTCACTGATGCGTTCCACCGCCGCCCAGCCCTCCCAGGTCGGCGTGCGGTCGCCGGACAGCAGTTCCTTGCGCTGTGCGTCGACCGCGTCCTCGACCTCGGTGAAGCGTGCGGAGACGGCGTCGAGGAAGGCGACCGAGACGTCCGCTCCGGCGAGTTCGCGGTAGAACTTCGCACCGTGGTAGTCGTGCGGGCCGACCAGGTCGGCGCGCAGCACCGTGCGCGATATCAGCCCGGAGACCGTGGAGTTGAGGCAGGCGGACGGGATGAGGAAGTCCTCACGCGTGCCGAACGTCCGTACGCAGGAGCCCGGGTCGGCGAGCACCGCGATCTCCGGGTCGAAGCCGGCGATGCCGTCGGACACGCCGAACTCCCGGATCGCGTCGGCGAGTTCCCGGGTGATGGCACCCTTGCCGGTCCAGCCGTCGACGAAGACGACGTCGGCGGGGTCGTGCCGCTCGGCGAGGTAGCGCAGGGCGTTGGCGTCGATGCCGCGGCCGCGCACGATGGAGACCGCGTAGTGCTGGAGTTCGAGGCCGTGGCGGTGCCTCGCCCAGCGGCGCATCAGGACGCCCACGGGGGTCCCGGCGCGGGCCAGTGAGACAAGGACGGGGCGCGGGGAGCGTTCGGCGAGGATCGTCTCGGTGACCACGCCGACGGCCTGCGCGAGACGTGCGGTGGATGCCTCCAGCGCCGCGTGGAACAGCTCCTGGTACTGCTCGCTCGGCTGGTACTCCACCGGCAGCGACTCCGCGTAGTGCGCGCCGCCGCTCTGGATCGCCTCCTCGCGCTCCTCGGTCGGCGCCTCCAGGGTGACGTCCGAGAGGTCCTGGAGCAGCCAGCCGACCTCGTCGGGCGCGTACGAGGAGAAGGCGGGGCCGCGGAGTGGCTCGGACAGCATGGCGGGCCTTTCGGGGACGTGCCGGGGCGCGGGGACGTAGCTGGGGACGACCGCGAGCAGGACATGCGGGGTGTGGGCGGCGAGCCGGTCCAGAAGGCCGCCGGGGGCGTGCAGCTCGGGGGTGTCGGCCACGGAGTCCACGACCGCGACGACGGCGTCGAAGCCGGCACCCGCCACGTTGTAGGCGTAGCGCTCGCCGGGACCGTCGGCCGGGTCGTCATGGGCGGGGAAGACGATCCGGCTGCGTATCGCGTAGCCGGGGTCGTCGACCGCGAGGACGGGAGAACGGGTGGTCGTGGAGAAGCGGACCTCGGCGCCGACGACCTGCTCCAGCTCGCGGGCCAGGCGGAGCGGCGCGTACATCAGCTCCTCGAAGCCGAGCACGAGCACCCGCCGGGCCTCACCGGGTATCGCCTCGGCGAGCCGTGCCGCCATGGTGGGCAGCCCCCGCTCCAGACGGGCCCGGTGCTCGGGGGTGAAGCCGTGGCGCCCGCCGTCGGGCAGTCCGTGGGGCCAGCCGAGGCGGACGTGCGCGATGCGTCCGGCGGCGCCGGCCGGCAGACCGGTCCGGTCGGGCGCGGTGTCCGACTCTGTGTGCAGGACGGCGGCCTCGTGCTCGGCGACCAGCGCCTGCCCCTTCTCCAGCACCCCCTCGGGCAGCCGCACCGTGCCCGAGGCCGCGGCCACCAGGTCCACACGGGCGCCGATCTCCCGGGCGAAGTCCTCCAGTCGACCCAGATCCGCGGCCGAGCGCATGTCGACCAGCGCGACGACGACGTACCGGTCGCGCGGGTACCGCTCGTGCAGGTCGCGGATCGTGTTCATGACCGTGTTTCCGGTCGAGAACTCGTCGTCGACCAGCACCAGCGGACCGTCGCCCGCCAGCAGCGCCGGGTCCTCGGGGAGCAGCAGGTGCGAGGTGGCGTGGGAGTGGGACTCCTCGAAACCGCCGGCCGGGGCGACGCCCTCGACGGGGCGGCGGGTGGAGTGGAGGTAGGGGGCGAGGCCGAGGCCGTCCGCGACCGCGTGACCGAGCCCGGTGGCCGTCTCCGCGTACCCGAGGACGACCGCGCCGCGTCCGCCCGAGCCGGAGACACCCCCGCCGTCGCCGCCCAGCAGCTCCCGCACCCGGCGGCCGAGCGCAAACCCATGGCCGTAGACGACGGCCGGGGACTGCGGCACGTGCTTGCCCAGCACATGGGAGACCAGCAGATGCGCGCGCTTGGGGTTGCGCCGCAGCGCGAGCCCCAGCAGTTCGGTCAGCCGATCGTCGCCGACCAGTTCGACCCCGAGCCGCTCGGCGACCCACGTCCCGGACCAGACCACGTTCTTCCTCGGTTCCATCTCAGTCGGTGCCGGCATCAACCGGGGAGCCCTGCGGCCAGCAGTTCCACGAAGCCGATGTCCTCGCGCGCCACACCGAAGGCATCGGCGCGCTGGAGGGTGCGCTCCGCCCAGGCGCGGTGCGGCTTCACCTCGTTCATCTTGTTCGTGTACGCAGAGCGCAGCACTCCCCCGCCGAGCCGCTCGGGCCGCATGATGTCCTGGGCGTCGCAGAACTCCTCGTGACTGACGACCGACAGCGCGTGCACGGGCATCACATGCGAGGGGTGGATGCAGGTCTTGCCCAGCAGGCCGTTGGCACGGTCGAGGGAGATCTCGCGCAGCAGCCCGTCCAGGTCGTGCTCGATGAGCGCCTCGCGCAGCTCCTCGACCTCGCCCTCCAGGAAGGGGCTGCGCCGCAGCTGCGGTTTGAACATCCGCTCCTGCGCCCTGAAGTACTCCCACACGGGCCCCGTCACCGTGAACCCGGTGCCGTCGGCGCGCCCGAGGACGTTGACGACGTCGGCGATCACGGAAGCGACGATCTGGACGTCGTACGCCGTCATGTCGGGTGCCCGGCGCAGGCCGTACGAGGAGCAGAAGTCGGTGACGCCGAGTCGCAGCGCGAGGACCCGATCGCGGTACTTGTCCACCGTGCGGAAGATGCCTTCCAGCGTCTCCCGGCGCGTCTCCAGGTAGAGCAGGGAGGGCGACTCGAGGACGGGCATGGCGAACAGCCGGCGCCCGCTCGACGCCTCGGCCCCGGTCAGCGCCTCCAGGAAGGGAACGCCCCGCTCCTCGGTGAACTTCGGCAGCACGAATCCGGACAGCAGCCGCACCGCGAGGCCAAGGCGGGCCACCAGGTCCGGGATCTGCTCGGGGACACGGACACGGACGAACAGCAGCGGCAGCTCGACGTCAGGGCGCTCGGCGAGGTCGGTGAGCTGCCGGACCAGGTTCTCCTCGGCGTCCACGACGTCCGCGTCGTCGATGGAGTCCTCGAGGCACAGCACCATGGACACGACACCTCGGCCCGCCTGCTTGACCACGTCGTCGGCGAGCTGAGGGCGGGTGGCGGGACTGTACAGCGTGGCGCCGAGGGCCACCGCGAGCACACGGGCCGGGGAGTCGGCAGTGAAGACGGCCGGCTCTTGATGGAAGAGCCGCCGCCGCTCCTCAGGGGCGATATGCCCGAAATGACGCATGAGACTCCCCCGTAGTACTGGACTGCCCGAAAAGAGGTGGCCGGTAATACTACGTAGAACTCCATGTCATGGGTTCCCGTTGGGCATGAAGTTCAGGTAACTCGGCTGTGACCGCGGTACGTCGGTGCAGCGGCGGGGGTCCACCCCGGCGTTGTCGTGACCTTGACGGAGAAGGCAGGATGACGCCATGACGCACGCGATGCTGAAGGGGTCGAACGTTCCGCTCGAGGCCACGGCGCTACGGGCGGTGCTGCGCTGGGCACCGGGACAGGGCGCCCCCGAGGTGGACGCCTCGGCGCTGCTCCTCGGCCCCGACGGGCGGGTGCGGACCGACGAGGACTTCGTCTTCTACAACCAGCCCCGGCACCCCTCGGGCAAGGTCCGGCTGCTCGGAAAGAAGCGGGAGGCGGACCGGCTGACCGAGACGATCCAGACGGACCTGGCGAGCGTCGAGCCCGGGGTGGGGAGGATCCTGCTGGTCGCCTCCGCGGACGACGTCACCTTCGACCGGGTGCGGTCGCTGCGCATCCTCCTGTACGACGCGGCGGCCGCCGACGGGGAGCCGCTGGCGTACTTCGACATCAAGCCGGAGACGGGCGCGGAGACGGCCCTGATCTGCGGGGAGCTGTACCGGCGTGGCGAGGGCTGGAAGTTCCGGGCGCTCGGCGAGGGCTATGTGAACGGGCTGAAGGGCCTCGCGAACGACTTCGGCATCTCGGTGGACGAGTCGGAGACCGCGTCGGCCGATGGGGGTGCCCCCGCTGGAGCGAAGCCGACGGTGGGAGAGGGATCGGTCCCGGCCTTTCCCGAGGCCTCGGCACCGCTGCCGCCGGAACGGCCGGTGCCGCAGCAGCCTGCCTACGGCTACCCGCCGGTGCCCGCGTCGACGCAGCCGACCTACGGCTATCCCCAGCCGGCCAGCCCGCCTGCCTACGGGTACCCGCAGCCGCAGACGGCCGCGGCAACCGCGCCCGCGTACGGGTATCCGCCCACCGCGGCGCCGGTCCCGGACCCGAACTTCCAGCTCCCGCCCCAGGGGCCGCAGTTCATCGGGCGATAGGCGGCTGGTGCTGTGACCGAGATGGTTCGCCGGGTTGTACCCCCGGGACTCCTGGCCTTCGGCCGTTGGCAGCTCGAAGGAGAACAGGGACATACCTGGATTCGCGCGTTGCCGGACGTCGTGGACGCAATGCTCACCCGATGGGACCTGGTCCCCGACGGTGAGGCCATGCACGGGTACAACGGCATGGCCCTTCCTGTCCGCCGCGGGCAGGAAAAGTGCGTTCTCAAGGTGTCCTGGCCGCAGGAGACGTCTTCCTGCTACGAGGCCCTTGCTCTGGAGACCTGGAACGGCCGCAGTGCCGTCCGCCTCCTGGAGAGCTCTCCAGCCGACGGGGCTCTGCTCCTCGAACGGGCCGACAGTCGCAGGCCTCTGCGCAGCCTGGCCTCTGTGAAGCCGGAGTCCAGTCCCCACAGCCAGTAGTCGATGCAACGCACCACGGTCCAGGCGTTCGCGACCTCGGGATCCAGCTCGGCGGATTCGATCAACGCGTGGGCGTGGAAGAAGAGTTCTTCTCGTCCGTCCATCTCATCGAGTCGTGTCCACAGCAGTTGCGCCACCTGGTACTCCGGGTCACCGGTGACGACCTTCGGGTCGATGGCCAGCCATGGTTCCCTGTCCGCTGCCAGGACGTTGTCGTAGTGGAGGTCGTGATTGACCAGAAGGGAGCCGGTCCGGTGGCTGAGTCCGCCGGCCAGGTCCCGCGCCTGGTCCACCAGCCTCCTGTGGAACGGGTGGCCGAGTCTCTCCCACCGGTCGAGCAGGCCATCGCTGATCTCAGCGGCGATCTCGGAGACCGGGCGAGGCCCCGCCGGGGCGGGAACTGCCAGCCGACGCAGGAGTGCGCCGGCCACCGGCACGGCCACAGCAACTTCGTTGCGCAGCCATAGTCGATGCCTTCACCCGGCACAGCTGACAGCGCCCGCTTCCCGGCCAACCTATCCGGTCACAACACTAGGCCTTGGTCTTGTAGCCCCGGCCCCACTGCAGGCCCCAGCCGTAGAGCCGGTCCAGTTCGGCCTGGAAGCCGTACACGAACTTCACCTCGCGGCGGACGACGACCTCGCCCTTGATGTTCTCTATCAGGACGACCGCGCAGGAGCGGGCCTGCGGGTGACGTTCGTCGAGGCCGATCTCGATGCGCGGGCCGTTGCTGGGATAGAGCGTGACCACGGCATGTGTACGGTCGAACGCGGGCGTCTGGTCGTAGATGTACACGAAGATCAGCAGCCGTTTGAAGTCGTTCCGGTGATCGAGGTTGACGAAGATCGTCTCACCGGAGCCGGAACCGAACCGGTCGTCGCCGCTCAGCTTGATGTACGGCGGGTCGTTGAGCTCCCCGAAGAAGCTGCCCAACGGCTGCACCACACCCTTGGTGCCGTCGGCCAACTCGTACATGCAGCCGAGGTCGAGGTCGACGTTGACCATGCTCTGGGTGTGCGCCTGCACGACCTCCGGGGTGAACATCCGGAACGGGTGCCGCAGCAGGCTGCCCCGCTCGGGGCCGCCGATGTCCGAGGTCCGCATCCGCCAGGACAGGTTGATGCGCAGGTTCCCCGAGGCCGCGCCCTGCTTGGTGAGGGAGACCCGCTGGTGCCGTTTGGTCAGCTCGATCGAGTTGGTCGCCGCGCTTCCCGAGTCGAACTCCGTCGCGCGCCGCCATATGCCGTCCCAGAAGCTCATCCCCGCCCCCTGTCCCTGCCGGTTCAACAGCCGCGGGGCGGCCGCCGAGGACGAGTCCTCCCTGCCGCCCCGCACAGAGCGTTCCTCACCGGGGCCCGGTCCACACCCGCGAAACGGCCGCTGCCGGGCCAGGGCGAGTGAGCCGATGGTGCGCCCCGGAGGCGAACCGAGCCCCTGAGAAGAGGTACGCGCGCCCTTACACCCCGGACGAGACCTCAGCCTTCGCGTCCGGTGCTTCCGCTTTTCCCTCGGCCTCCGCGATCGCACGGTTGCGGCGCACGGAGGACCAGAAGGACCAGCCGATGAGGAGGACGCCGACGAGACCGGTGATCACCTCGTTGATCTGGTACTGGATGGTGACCATAAGGATCACGGCAAGTGCGCCGATCGCGTAGTGCGCGCCGTGCTCCAGGTAGACGTAGTCGTCCAGGGTGCCCTGCCGGACGAGGTAGACGGTCAGCGACCGGACGTACATCGCACCGATGCCGAGGCCGAGCGCCATCAGGATGATGTCGTTGGTGATGGCGAAGGCGCCGATCACACCGTCGAAGGAGAAGGACGCGTCCAGGACCTCCAGGTAGAGGAACATGAAGAACGCGGCCTTGCCCGCGAGGAGGATCGCGGAGCGCTGCTTGCCGCTGCGCGCGGCCTCTTCCTCCTCCTCGTGCTCCCGCTCCTCCTCTTCCTCGAGCTTGTCCTCGAAGTAGCCGGAGAGACCGCCGACGATCATGTACGTGATCAGGCCGGCGATACCGGAGATCAGGACCGTCTGTCCCTTGTCGATGTGCGCGCCGCCGTGCTGGTGGGCGTGGGTGGCGAAGGTCATGGAGGCGATCAGCAGGACGATCAGCGCGATGCAGACCGACAGCATGTCGACCTTGCCGAGCTTGGCGAGCGGGCGCTCGACCCAGCGCAGCCACTGGATCTCCCGTGCCTCGAAGATGAAGTCCAGGAAGATCATCAGCAGGAACATCCCACCGAAGGCGGCGATCGCCGGGTGGGCGTCGGTGACGAGCTGCTGGTACTGATCCTTGTCGGTCAGCGCCAGGTTCACCGCGTCTATCGGGTTCTTCTTCGCCGTGATGGCGACGATCGCCACGGGGAAGATCAGCCGCATGCCGAAGACCGCGATCAGCACGCCCACCGTCAGGAAGATCTTCTGCCAGAAGGCACTCATCTTCTTGAGGATTCCGGCGTTGACCACTGCGTTGTCGAAGGACAGCGAGATCTCGAGGATGGACAGGATCGCCACGATGCCGAAGGCGGTCCACCCCCCATAGAGGACCGCAAGGACCAAGCCGACCGCGGTCACCACGAACGACCAGCCGAAGGTTTTCAGAAGCACTGGCTACCCAATCCGAATCTGTACGGGGCTCCCCCGTCGCCGTACCCGGCTTTACGAAACGTTGACTCCGAAGTCTAGAGCGATGCCGCGCAAACCGGATGCGTACCCCTGTCCCACTGCCCTGAACTTCCACTCGCCGCCATAGCGGTAGACCTCGCCGAAGATCATGGCGGTCTCCGTGGAGGCGTCCTCGCTCAGGTCGTAGCGGGCGAGCTCCTGGCCGTCGGCCTGGTTGACGACGCGGATGAAGGCGTTGCTGACCTGGCCGAACGTCTGGCCCCGCTCGTCGGCCAGGTGGATCGAGACCGGAAAGACGATCTTGTCGCACTGGGCCGGGACCTTGGACAGGTCGACCAGAATCGACTCGTCGTCGCCCTCACCCTCACCGGTGAGGTTGTCGCCGGTGTGCTCCACCGAGCCGTCCGGGCTCTTGAGCTGGTTGTAGAAGACGAACCACTCGTCACCGAGGACCCGGCCGCCGCTGCACAGCAGCGCACTGGCGTCGAGGTCGAAGGGGGCTCCGGTGGTGGAGCGCGCGTCCCAGCCGAGCCCGATCATCACCTGCGTGAGGTTCGGTGCGGCCTTGGAGAGGGAGACATTGCCTCCCTTGGCGAGCGTGACGCCCATGATGCTGGTCCTCCCCGAAGATGCTGCTGCTGTGCTTGTACTGCACGTCCGGCGCCGCACTCAAACGGTGCGGCGCCGGACGATGCGGTTCAGGCTGCTCAGACGTTCACGCCGAAGTCCTGCGCGATGCCGCGCAGACCCGAGGCGTAGCCCTGACCGATGGCGCGGAACTTCCACTCGGTGCCGTGGCGGTACAGCTCGCCGAAGACCATGGCGGTCTCCGTCGAGGCGTCCTCGCTCAGGTCGTACCGCGCGATCTCCTGCTGGTTGGCCTGGTTGACGACGCGGATGAACGCGTTGCGCACCTGGCCGAAGGACTGCTGGCGGCTCTCGGCGTCGTAGATCGACACCGGGAAGACGATCTTCTCGACGTCGGTCGGAACCGAGGCGAGGGTGACCTTGATCACCTCGTCGTCGCCCTCGCCCTCACCCGTGAGGTTGTCGCCCGTGTGCTCCACGGAGCCGTCCGGGCTCTTGAGGTTGTTGAAGAACACGAAGTTCTGGTCGCTGCCGACCTTGCCCGACGAGTTCAGCAGCAGCGCGCTGGCGTCGAGGTCGAAGTCGGTCCCGGTCGTGGTGCGGACGTCCCAGCCCAGACCGACGAGGACCGCGGTCAGGCCCGGGGCCTCCTTGGTCAGCGATACGTTGCCGCCCTTGCTGAGGCTGACTCCCACGAGTCCCTCCATTGGTGTCCAGGGGCGGGGAGCCCCGTAGTGCGTTGGCATCGGATCAACGAGTCGATCCTAGTGACGGGTTCCCGCGCCCCGCAGGCCTTGGGACCCGAGATTCAGAGGGTGTCGAGCGCCTTCACGTACTCGTTCAGGTCACGTGCGTCCGGCAGGTCGTTGACCACGGTCCACCGCACGACGCCCTCCTTGTCGATGATGAAGGTCCCGCGCACCGCACATCCCTTGTCCTCGTCGAAGACGCCGTAGGCGCGCGAAGTGTTGCCGTGCGGCCAGAAGTCGGACAGCAGCGGGTACTCCAGGCCCTCTTGTTCGGCGAAGACGCGCAGGGTGTGGATGGAGTCGTTGGAGACGGCGAGCAGCTGAGTGTCGTCGTTGACGAATGTCGGCAGGTGGTCGCTGAGCGCGCACAACTCGCCGGTGCAGACGCCGGTGAAGGCGAACGGGTAGAAGACCAGCACCACGTGCTTGTCGCCACGGAAGTCGGCGAGCTTCACGGCCCTGCCGTGGTTGTCCTTGAGCTCGAAGTCGGGGGCCTTCTCGCCGACCTGGATCGCCATGAGCCTGCATCCCTTCCGGTGGGGCTGTTCGGGTGGGAACCACCCTACGCAGCGATCACAGCAGGCCGAGGGACGGGCTGAGCGTTTTCAGCCCGTCCCTTGGGATCCCCCGCTCGAGCGAAGCCGAGAGCGGGGGGAGTTCGAGGACGAGGCCGTCAGACCGGGGAGAAGGTCCGGGGGGGACCCCCACTACGGCCACCCCGGCGGCCGGCCGGTCCGGCGGAGCGTCACCGCTTGGGCCTGGCCGCCTTCGGCGTCACCAGCCGGGACCCGCTCCAGTCCTTGCCCACGCTGACACTCTTGGACGCCGACAGACCCGCCGTCGTCGCGGCTTCAGAGATGTCGCTCGGCTCCACGTAGCCCGTACGGCCCGTCTTCGGCGTGAGGAGCAGGATCGAACCGCCTTCTTCGATGTACGTGGTGGCGTCCACCAGCACATCTGTCAGGTCGCCGTCCTCGTCGCGGAACCACAGCACCACAGCATCGGCGACGTCGTCGTAGTCCTCGTCCACGAGCTCGCTGCCGATGAATTCCTCAATGGCCTCGCGGAGCTCCTGGTCGACGTCGTCGTCGTAGCCGATCTCCTGGACCACCTGCTCGGGCTGGAACCCCAGCCTCGCGGCAGGGTTCGTCCGCTCCTCCGCGTGGTCCGCGGTCGCGCTCACGGCTTGCCTCCTGATCATGTCTTGTCGAGTATCTCAGCCACGCGTGTACGCGAAGCATTGGCCGTAGTCCACACGGGCGGGGCGGATCGCGCAAGTACCCGGCGGTTCAGACCGCCGAAACGGTGACGATCCTGGCCGTGTCGCCGCAACTCCAGGCACGGTATCGCGGCTCGGGGTGATCCACACCACACCGTTCTGCCCGATTTGCGTATTCCGGAATCCTCTGCGGGTACGAGAGTCGAATGACTTTGCGGGACCCGTCACCGCCTGGGCGTATCGTGACGCTTTGGTAGAGCTCGCCCCCGAAGAACCGATCCGGCGCCGTGGTTACCTCGCGGTAGAGATGACGTTTCGCTCCCCCGAGGTACACGATGGGGATCGGCGCAGGCACATGGAAAAGTGGCCCTCTGACAGGTAAGGAACAGCGTGGCTTCCGGATCCGATCGCAATCCGATCATCATTGGCGGCCTTCCGAGTCAGGTTCCTGACTTCGATCCCGAGGAAACCCAGGAGTGGCTCGACTCCCTCGACGCCGCCGTGGACCAGCGCGGCCGTGAGCGGGCCCGCTACCTGATGCTCCGTCTGATCGAGCGGGCCCGCGAGAAGCGCGTGGCCGTGCCCGAGATGCGCAGCACGGACTACGTCAACACCATCCCCACCAAGAGCGAGCCGTTCTTCCCCGGCAACGAGGAGATCGAGCGCAGGATCCTCAACGCCACACGGTGGAACGCCGCCGTCATGGTCTCCCGGGCCCAGCGGCCCGGAATCGGGGTCGGCGGCCATATCGCCACCTTCGCCTCCTCCGCCTCGCTGTACGACGTGGGCTTCAACCACTTCTTCCGCGGCAAGGACGAGGGCGACGGCGGTGACCAGGTCTTCTTCCAGGGCCATGCCTCCCCGGGCATCTACGCGCGCGCGTTCCTCCTCGACCGGCTCTCCGAGCGTCACCTGGACGGCTTCCGCCAGGAGAAGTCGAGGGCCCCGTACGGCCTCTCCAGCTACCCCCACCCGCGCTCGATGCCGGGCTTCTGGGAGTTCCCGACGGTCTCCATGGGCCTCGGCCCGATCGGTGCGATCTACCAGGCCCGGATGAACCGCTACATGCACGCCCGCGGTATCGCGGACACCTCGCGCTCCCACGTGTGGGCGTTCCTCGGCGACGGTGAGATGGACGAGCCGGAGTCGCTGGGCCAGCTGTCGATCGCCGCCCGTGAAGGCCTGGACAACCTGACCTTCGTCGTCAACTGCAATCTGCAGCGCCTGGACGGCCCGGTGCGCGGCAACGGGAAGATCATCCAGGAGCTGGAGTCCGTCTTCCGGGGCGCCGGCTGGAACGTGATCAAGCTGATCTGGGACCGCACCTGGGACCCGCTGCTGGCGCAGGACCGGGACGGGATCCTGGTCAACAAGATGAACATCACGCCGGACGGCCAGTTCCAGACCTATGCGACCGAGTCCGGTGCCTATATCCGCGAGCACTTCTTCGGTGACGACCACCGGCTGCGCGCGATGGTCGAGAACATGACCGACGACCAGATCCTGCACCTGGGTCGCGGCGGTCACGACCACCGCAAGATCTACGCGGCGTTCAAGGCGGCCAAGGAGCACAAGGGCCAGCCGACGGTGATCCTGGCCAAGACCATCAAAGGCTGGACGCTGGGCCCGAACTTCGAGGGCCGCAACGCCACGCACCAGATGAAGAAGCTGACGGTCGCCGACCTCAAGCACTTCCGTGACCGCCTGCACCTGCCGATCTCCGACAAGGATCTCGAGTCCGGCCTGCCGCCGTATTACCACCCCGGCCGGGACACCGAGGAGATGCAGTACATGCACGACCGGCGCAAGTCGCTCGGCGGGTACGTCCCGACGCGCGTCGTGCGTTCGAAGCCGCTGCAACTGCCGGACGACACGACGTACGCCGGGGTCAAGAAGGGCTCCGGTCAGCAGTCCATCGCCACCACGATGGCGTTCGTGAGGCTGCTGAAGGACCTGATGCGGGACAAGGAGATCGGCCGGCGGTTCGTGCTGATCGCGCCCGACGAGTACCGCACCTTCGGCATGGACTCGTTCTTCCCGAGCGCCAAGATCTACAACCCGCTCGGCCAGCAGTACGAATCGGTCGACCGGGACCTGCTGCTCGCCTACAAGGAGTCGCCGACCGGCCAGATGCTGCACGACGGCATCTCCGAGGCGGGCTGCACGGCATCGCTGATCGCAGCGGGCTCGGCGTACGCCACCCACGGCGAGCCGCTGATCCCGGTGTACGTCTTCTACTCGATGTTCGGTTTCCAGCGCACCGGCGACCAGTTCTGGCAGATGTCCGACCAGCTGGCGCGCGGTTTCGCCCTGGGGGCGACCGCCGGCCGTACGACCCTGACCGGTGAGGGCCTGCAGCACGCGGACGGCCACTCGCAGCTGCTGGCCTCGACCAACCCTGGCTGCGTGGCCTACGACCCGGCCTACGCGTACGAGATCGCCCACATCGTGCAGGACGGTCTGCGGCGGATGTACGGCTCCTCGCCCGAGCACCCGCACGGCGAGGACGTCTTCTACTACCTCACCGTCTACAACGAGCCGATCCGGCAGCCCGCCGAGCCGGCCGGCGTGGACGTCGAGGGCACCCTCAAGGGCATCCACCGCATCGCCGAGGGCGCCTCGGGCACCGTCCCGGCACAGATCATGGCCTCCGGCGTCGCCGTGCCGTGGGCGCTCGAGGCGCAGCAGCTCCTCGCCGAGGACTGGAACGTACGAGCGGACGTCTGGTCGGCGACCTCCTGGAACGAGCTGCGGCGCGAGGCCGTGGACTGCGAGAAGCACAACCTGCTGCACCCCGAGGAGGAGCAGCGGGTGCCGTATGTGACGCAGAAGCTGAGCAGTGCCGCGGGTCCGTTCGTGGCGGTGTCCGACTGGATGCGATCGGTTCCGGACCAGATCGCGCGCTGGGTGCCGGGCGCCTATCAGTCCCTGGGCGCGGACGGCTTCGGCTTCGCGGACACGCGGGGTGCGGCCCGCCGCTTCTTCCACATCGACGCGCAGTCGATCGTGGTGGCGGTCCTCGCCGAACTGGCCGAGTCGGGCAAGGTCGACCGCTCGGTGCTCAAGCAGGCGATCGACCGCTACCAGCTGCTCGAGGTGACGGCGGCCGACCCGGGAGCGGCGGGCGGCGACGCGTAACTCTCCACTCCCGGCCCGAACGGCCGAAGGGCGGCGGGGCCGACTGCCTCGCCGCCCTCGCGCGTTCCTTACGATGCGGGCATGGAGGAACCATCGGCACAGGCGCGTTGGGAGCGGCGCACCCAGCGGCCCCTGCTGGCGCTCGCGGTGGCGTTCGCCGTCGCCTACGCCGTGCCGATCGTGGACAGCTCGGCGAGCCGGTTGCTGACGGTCGCGTGCGCGGTGACCGAGTGGGTGGTGTGGGGAGCGTTCGCCGCCGACTATCTCGTCCGGCTCGCCTTCGCCCCGTCCCGCAGGGAGTTCGTCCGCACGCACTGGCTGGACCTGTGTGCGGTGGTGCTGCCCCTTCTGCAGCCGCTGCGGCTGCTGCGGCTGATGTCGACGCTGCTGCTGGTGGGGCGGCGTGCGCGGATGGCCTCGCAGATCCGGCTGACGACGTATGTCGCCGGATCGGTCGTCGGACTGCTGATGTTCGGTTCACTGGCCGTTCTGTCGGTGGAGCGGGAGGCGCCGCACGGGAACATCAAGACGCTGGGCGATGCGGTGTGGTGGTCGTTCACGACGATGACGACCGTGGGCTACGGCGATCACGCACCGACCACCGGACTCGGGCGGATGCTCGCGGTGGGGCTGATGCTCTCCGGCATCGCGCTGCTCGGTGTGGTGACCGCGAACATCGCCGCGTGGTTCATCGCGCGGTTCGAGAAGGACGACGTGGAGGAGCGGCGGCAGACGGCGGCGATCGAGGCGCTGACCGACGAGGTACGGGCCCTTCGGGCCGAGGTGGCCGCGCTGTCCGGCGTGCCCGTGCCGCACCCGCACGCCCCCGACGAGGCGGGACCCCTGCGGTAGCCGGGGCCCGTCACACGCGCTCCAGGATCAGAGCGGTCCGTTCCCGGGGGTTGCGGCTCCGATCAGCCAGATGATCGCCGGCAGTGTGTCGATCATGCCGAGGACCGGGGCCACCCGAGCCGGCACCTGGGCGGCCGGCCGCCCAGGTGGGGCCCATGGCGAGCCGGCCGCAGACGACCGCGAGCGGTCCAAGGACGATGCCGAGGGCGAAGACGCCCGCGATCGCGCAGACGACTCCGACGATCCCCACAGTGGCGCGATCCGGCCCGGTCCGCCGGCACATCCGGCCTCGTGAGCGGGGTACCCGCGTGTGCCGTGCCCGAAGCCCGCCATCATCGACTCCCCGAACTCTTCGGCCAGTTCGGGCTTGATGAGCGGATAATCCGTTTCCCGCGGGAGGTCCTGCCCGCGCGCTGCCCCCCTCCGGCAGCGCGCCGCAGTCCGTCCCTCCTCCGGGTCGCACGGCACTGTCGTGCGCAGGACGTGACCCACTGTGACCTGCGGCGCCTGCCGGGCGGGAGGGATCTTGTGCACCTTCACCCTGATGGGCGAACGCGCCCGATCCGCGTCAGATGTGCGCGGCCCCCGCGCCCGCCTCCGCGTTCTCGCCGCGCTTGGTGAGCAGCGCGACCAGCACCGCGACCGCCGCGACACCCGCGGCGACCAGGCAGGCCAGGCTCATGCCGGAGATGAACGTGTCGTGCGCGACGGCGGTGATCTTCTGGACGATCGCGGCCGGGGTGTCCGGGGTCACCGGGGCCACGCCCACCTGCACCGCCTCGGAGGCCTGGCCGAGCTGCGGCCCGGTCAACGGCGGCAGTCCGGCGTCGGCCCAGTTGCCCGCGAGGTCGATGTCGACCTTGGAGGCCATCACGGCGCCCAGCACCGCGGTGCCGAGGCTGCCGCCGATCTGCATCGCGGCCTGCTGCAGGCCTCCGGCGACACCGGAGAGCTCCATGGGCGCGTTGCCGACGATGACCTCCGTGGCGCCGACCATGACCGGCGCGAGGCCGAGACCGAGCAACGCGAACCAGATCGACATGACACCGCTGCCCGTGCCGGCCTTCAGCGTCGACATCCCGAACATGGCGATCGCGGTGGCCGCCATACCGCCCGCCAACGGGATGCGCGGGCCCAGCTTGGTGATCGCCGCACCCGCGAGCGGGGAGCCGACGATCATCATGCCGGTCAGCGGCAGCAGATGCAGGCCCGCGTCGACCGGGCTCATGCCGTGCACGTTCTGCAGGTAGAAGGTGACGAAGAACAGACCGCCCATGAAGGCGATCGCCATGAGGACCATGAGCACGACACCCGCCGCCAGCGGCACCGAGCGGAACAGCCCCAGCGGGATCAGCGGCTCCTTCACCTTCGTCTCCCACACGGAGAAGAGGGCGAAGCCCAGTACGGACGCACCGATGAACGGCCAGGTCTTGCCGTCGCCCCAGCCCCAGGCCGGCGCCTTGATGAGCGCCCAGACCAGGCAGAACATGGCGCCGGACAGCAGCGCGATGCCCGGCAGGTCGAAGGAGCGCGGCGCGTTCCGCGCACGGTGGTCGGTGAGGATCAGCAGGCCGAGGACGAGCGCGAGCGCGCCGACGGGCACGTTGATGAAGAAGACCGACTGCCAGCTGACGTGCTGGACGAGCAGACCGCCGAGGATCGGGCCGCCCGCGGTGGAGGCGCCGATGACCATGCCCCAGATGCCGATCGCCATGTTCAGCTTCCCGGCCGGGAAGGTGGCCCGCAGCAGACCGAGCGCGGCCGGCATCAGCAGCGCGCCGAACAGGCCCTGGAAGACGCGGAAGGTCACGACGAGGGCGATGCTGTCGGACAGGCCGATCGCGCCCGAGGCGGCGGCGAAGCCGACCACGCCGATCAGGAAGGTCTGCCGGTGGCCGAAGCGGTCGCCGAGCTTGCCCGCGGTGATCAGGGTGACCGCGAGGGCGAGGAAGTAGGCGTTGGTGATCCACTGGACGTCGGCGAAGCTGGCGCCGAGGTCCTTGGCGATGGCCGGGTTCGCGATGGCCACGATGGTGCCGTCGAGGGCCACCATCATGACGCCGACCGCCACGGTGATCAGGGTGAACCACGGGTGTCCGCGCAGCCCGCGGTCCGGCACCTGCTCCGCCGGGACCGTCGGCGCGCCGGCCGTCTTGTCCCCCGATTCCGTCGCATCGACGGTGGTCTGACTAGTCATATGGTGGAGGTTAGTGACAGCCGCTGACAATTGACAAATCAATTCACAAGTCGGTAACTGTCACGCTACCTGCGGCTAGGCTGAATCTGGCCGTATGAACAGAAAGAGGACACATGGAGACGGCGTCGCAACCAGGATTGCGCGAGCTCAAGAAACAACGCATCCGTGACGCGCTGCTGCGCGCCGCTCTGGAGCTGTTCCTCACCCAGGGGTACGAACGGACGACGGTCGACGAGATCACCGCGGCCGTGGACGTCTCGCAGCGCACCTTCTTCCGCTACTACGCCGGAAAGGAGGAAGCGGTCTTCTTCACCCACTCCGTCGCCGCGTCACACTTCGTCGACGCGGTGCGCGCGCGACCGCGGCACGAGGCCCCGCTGGAAGCACTGCGGCAGGCGGTCCTCCAGGGCTGGGACGGCATCGGCGAGACGATCGAGCAGATCATCCCGGTGGAACTCCACCTGCGCACCTACCAGTTGATCGAGTCGACGCCCGCCCTCTTCGCCGCTCACCTGCGCCGTTCGGCCGAGGTGGAGGAGGAGATCGCACGCGTGATCGCCGAACGCGAGGGCCTCGACGTGGACACGGACCCGCGGCCGCGCGTCGCGGTGGCCGCGTTCGGCGGAGTGATGCGCGTCACGGAACGACTGTGGGGCACGGGCGAGGACATCAGCGTGGCCGCGATCCACGAGCTGACGGTCTCGCATCTCGACGCCGTACGCCCCGCTCTGGCGGAGAAGTGGCGCACGGGCCGCGGGGGCACCGATCCCGCGGCCGTCGAGTGAATTCCCGGCGCCCGGGAGGCCGGACACGGCCGACGGAGTGAAGCTGTGGCGACGGGGAGCGTCAAGTGACGTGCGCCTCATCGATTTGGCGTGACGATCGTTCGGAAGACCCATCCCTTTCGCCGTAATTGGCGCACCCGAAACGTGAGACGCATCACTCGGTTAACGCGAGACACTCTCGTTCTCCTAGTGTGTCCTTCCAGTGACTTCCTTCGACACCTCCCCGCAACTCAACGTCTGGCGCGCACTGCTCGCGCTGGCCGTGGTCTTCGTGATGCTCGCGACGACCGGCTGGACCGCCGTGCGCAACCACCGCGGCGCCATGCCGCTCCAGACATCGCGTTCGGCGTGGGAGCACGGGTCGATCGCCGGACACAAACTGCCGGACATCGACGGGTCCCCGGCCCGGCTCGCGCACTTCTTCTCCTCGCTCAGTGCCCACCAGCGCTCCCGGCTCGCCCACCGCTACCCGCTCACGGTCGGCAACATGAACGGGGCACCCGTGCGCCTGCGCTACGAGGCCAACCGCATCGCCCTCGACAAGCAGCGCAAGGTCGAGCGCGCCCGGATGCACGACGACCGGCTGTCGCCCGTCGGCCAGCGGGAGGCGGGGCGGCTCATGCACCGTTTCGAGGCGCTGATGCGGAAGGACCGGCAGATCCTCGCCTTCGACCCGGAGGGCTCGGGCCGCGTGGCCGAGGTCGTGGGGAACCTGGACAGGGCCCAGCGGATCTCGGTCGTCGTCCCCGGCGTCGACACCGACCTGCTCACCTTCCAGCGCACCTTCCGCCCGTACTCGGCGCCGGTCGGCATGGCCAACGCCCTCTACGCGGCCGAGCGGACGGCGAGTCCGCTGACCCGTACGGCCGTGATCGCCTGGGCCGACTACACCGCGCCCAGCGGTCTCGGCATGGAGGCGGCGACCGCGATGCGCGCCGCGGAGGGGGCCGTCCGGCTCAACGCGCTCGTCCGCGCCCTGCCCGGCCGCTCGCCCGTTCAGCTGTACTGCCACAGCTACGGCTCGGTGCTGTGCGGGGTCGCCGCGCATGCACTGCCGTCCCGGGTGTCCGACCTGGCGGTGGCGGGCAGCCCCGGCATGCGCGCCGGGACGGCCGCCGGTCTGCGGACCGCCGCCCGGGTCTGGGCCATGCGGGACGCCGACGACTGGATCCAGGACGTGCCCTACCTGGAGGTGGGCGGCATCGGCCACGGCGCCGACCCGGTCTCCCGCGCCTTCGGGGCGAGGGTGCTGTCCGCGCAGGGGGCGAAGGGCCATGCCGGGTACTTCGCGCCCGGCACCGAGAGCCTGCGCAACTTCGCCGAGATCGGCGTCGGCGCGTATCGTGCGGTGGTCTGCGCCCACCACGATGACGCCTGCCAGGCGGCTTTGTCCGACACGGCGTCGGCCGGACGCGCGTAGAAAAACAGGAATTGCGGTCTGCCAGGGGAGGCGACGGAGGAGCACGTGCCGCATACGATGAGCCGCATGGGTGACGTACTGGCCGGATTTCATGCCGCCTGGGAGTTCGAGTCCGACTCCGTGCTCATCCGCTTCGAACGGGGTATTCGCACACCGAAGCTGTTCCAGACGCTCGGTGAACGCCGTATCCCCCTGGAGGCGATCACGGGGGTCACACTGACTCAGGGCAAGCGCGGGACCGTGGTCCTGCATGCGGTGCTCAGGCCCGGAGCCGACCCGCTGATGGAGGCGGCGGCAGGGCAGCTGAAGGAGACGTCCGACCCCTATCGGCTGGTGCTGCCGGCCGACCGCGAGACCCTTGCCGAGTACTACGCCGACGAACTGCGCGCGCGGCTCACCGGGGACGGGTCGCCGGCCGAGCGGTTCCTGGTCGATCCGCCCAAGACGCCGCTGCAGTTCAAGGCGTACGACGCGAAGGCGTCCTTCGACGGCAAGGCGGTGTCCTTCCGCTGGTTCTGGACGGGTGCCTCGTCGGCCAAGTGGAAGGCCGGCGACCAGAGTTTCCCGGTCACCGGCCTCAGCGGGGTCGAGTGGCGCTCCCCCGAGGTCTTCGAGGGCCATCTGCGGCTGCTGCGACGCGATCCCGCCGGTGCCGCGCAGCCGGCCCAGCCGGACCAGGACCCGGCGGCCGTGGTGTTCGGTCTCGGCTACGGCCCCGTGCACGAGTCGCTGCCGTTCGCGGCGTCCGTGCTCGCCGCCGTGCGGGCCGCAGCTCCGGGCCCGGTCGCGGCGGTGCCGGCCGCACGGCGGGACCCGGCGGACATCGCCGAGCGGATCCGCCATCTGGGGGAACTGCACGAGGCGGGGCTCGTGACGGACGAGGAGTTCTCCATGAAGAAGGCGGAGTTGCTGGCGGAGCTCTAACGGGGCCTCGCCCCAGCCCGACGAGCCATGTCCGGTAGTACGCGTTCGTCC
>NZ_JAYWVC010000093.1:0-31010 GCF_036281785.1 Streptomyces chiangmaiensis
CTGAGCACCGTCCTGTCGTGTCCGATGGTCGGGGGAGTGGCTGCCGCACCCGGCGAGGAGCGCCTCCTCGCATCGTCGGCTCGGTGACCGGGACCACGTCGTGGCCCGGTTGCCGAAACGGGAGACGTGGCACTGGGGGTCTTCCCGCTGGCGCCGCACGCATGGAGCAGAAGCTGGGCCCGCGCCTGCCAGTCCGGCAGGTCCCCGAGACGAATGTCACAAAGCTGCTGACAAAGCGCCCACCGACCGCGTCCGAACGGGGGATGGCAACATGGGCTGCTCCGCGGCCCGGGCGCGCACCCGGAACGTTCGTGGGGCTACTGGAGTCCCGACAGGTTCGTGCTCGCCCTGACCAGTCGAGAAGCCGCCTTTCAGCAGGTAGATGCCTTGAAATCTGACGTCGCTCAATGGTGTGAGATCTCAGCAGTTACTCTCAGATTCTGCGAGTAACCGTCGTAACTTCCCAGTCCGTGGAAGATTCTGGAACACGTTGGCTGGCCCTGGGGCAGCCCCCGGCCCCGGACACGGCGCCCGAGGAGCCGGAGCTGCTGCCGCCGGTGGACACGGGGCTGGCAGACGTCGTGACGCTGCAGCGGCGGGCGGGCGCGACTGTTACGGACGGCGACACCGAAGCGTTCTTCCAGGACACGTTGATGGAGTACCTGTGGGCTCGCGATGTCGCCGGGCTGGCGCCCGCCACCCTGCACCGCCAGGTACGGCCTGTCGTCGAGGTCTGTGACTTCTACAACTTGCCGCCGTGGCTGATCACCTCTTGGCACCTGGACCAGTACTCGCCGGTGTCGGAAAGCGTGCGACGTCCACGCTGCGCGGAGAGCTACAGAAGATCGACGGGTACTACCACTTTCTCGAGCAGCGGTACGCGGGGGAGATCGCCCGCCGCTTCGGCGTGGCTGTCGAGTCGCCGGTCGATCCCTTCAACCGTCCGTCCACCGGGGCGACTTCGGGCTGCGGATCCCGCCATCGAAGCGAGCCACGAGGGAGTTCCTCGCCTCATGGCGCAGCTCGCTGCCGGGCTCGAGGAAGTACCCGGTGGCCTGCCGCGACTTTGTGATGGCGAAGCTGACGTACATCTCGGCGGTGCGGGCAGCGGAGTTGTGCGCTATGAAGATCGGTGACCTCCACTGGGAGCTGGGGCGGTGGGGCCGGTTCATCGTCCAGGGCAAGGGCGCGCGGCGGAGCGGCCCACGTGAGTGGCAGGCGTACCTGTTCCAGGAGTGACGGGATCTGCTGTGGTGGTACCTGGAGGAGATTCGTTGGGAGTTCGCCGACGATCCGAGCGACCCGGGTGCCCCGTTGTTCCCATCCGAACGCCTACCCAAGGGCGTGGCTGCGCTGAATGTGCCGATTGCACCGCCGGTTGGCCCGGACGCCTTTCGGCAGGCGCTGCGGGAAGCCTCGAAGCTCCATCTGACCGGGCCGGTCTCCCACCTGTTTCCCTACTTGCTCAGGCACGCTTGCGCCACACATCACTACGAGGACGGCATGCCGTTGTGGGACGTACAGCAAATCCTTGGTCATCGCTGGGCAACCACGACGGTTGGGTACCTTTCGTCGGTTCGCGCTGATCCGGAGAAGGCGAGTCTGGAAGCATCGCGCCGGGCCGTCCAGCGGCTGAGGGGAAGGGTATAGCGGTGAAATGGAACTTGCGGATGGTCGCCGCCCAGCGAGACATCTGGCGGCCGGTGCAGCTCCTCGCGGCGTTCAAGGAGGTCGGGTTCAGTCCGTCGCTGAGCAAGGTCGCCGCGCTGTGGGGCAGCCAGCCGGTCACCGTGCGGCTGGACGACCTCGACAAGATCTGTGCGGCCCTCGACTGCACGGTGGCGGACTTGATGCAGGCGGAGCCGGACGCCCACCGGGCCGAGCGGGACGAGGCGCCCCGCCGGGCGGCTGGCGGCAGTGCCGAGGGGTCGGTGCGGCCGATTCCGCGTCCGGGAGGCTCCGGGCGCAGGTCGCTTCCGCCGAACTAGAGGCGGGGGCGGTGGGCGTTCGGGACGAGTTGTGGGCGTGGTGCGCAGCGCGCCCTGCGGCGTTGTGCCGGCGGTGCGGCGCCTGGGGGCCGGTGCGGCCGCGTGGCGTCTGCCAGCCGTGTATGGAGTGGCACCCGAAGAACGGCAGCGTCGGATGGTGCCGCGCATGCCGCTGGCGGGAGGGCGTCCGCCTTGACCAGTACGGGCTGTGCCGCCTGTGCGCGCTGGAGCTCCGCGTTGGCCCGGAGCGGGAGCGCGCTCCCGCTCCGGGCGAGATGCGGGCTCTGCAGCTGCCCTTGATCCTGCCTGACGTGCTGCGGTCAACGGCCGGCCGGCCACGGATTACGCGACGGCAGCTTGAGCGCGCGCAGGAGCAGCAGCGTAAGACCGCTCAGGCTGCGGCGCACTCGTTGGCGATCCCCGGCCAGCTTGCGCTCATCGGCGTCGCCCATGGGAAGTTGGCCGCGCGTGACTTCACGGCGACGCGGTGTTCGAGGGAGATGGAGGCCGTCCAGGCGGCGATTGAGGCGATGGTGGCGGAACACGGAGCCTGGGTCCGCGACCGCGGCCTGCTCTCCCTGTGCCGCCAGGCGCTGGCGGCCCGTCCTGCGGGCGAGGGGCGTGTCGGCCTCGACACCGTTCTTCGGCTGCCGCGCTTCCTGGCGATGGTTGCGAAGGTGCTCGATCATGCCGGTTTCGGCCCTCAGGCTGAGCGTGCCGAGATTCTGCGCCGTCGGCGCAGAATGGCGGTGCGGGCGTCAAGCTGTGCGCACTGTCTGGCGTGGAAGGCGGACGGGGCCAGGTTGTGCCGTCCGTGCCGGGGCTTCACGGCCCTCCACCCCGGAGTAGGCGCGTGCGGACGGTGTGGGCGGGAGCTGCCGTTGCACCAGGGCTGGTGCCGGATGTGCCTGTATGGTCTGGCGCACTTCGGCGAGCGGGCGTCGGCCGCCGGGGTCCAACTGTGGATTGACGGGCCCGGCCCACGTCGGCAGAACTGGCCCGGCTACCGGCTCGTCACGGGTCCTGACGGAGTACGGCGTGCAGTGGCCGCGGTCGAGACGTGCGGGGAAGAGCAGCAAGAGCTCCCGGAGTCACCCGCCCTCGTCACCGCCGGCCAGCTCGTGTTGTTCCCCGCTCCGCCGCGCCGCTGGGAGGTGTTGCACCAGCGTGAGCTGCCCGTGCTCTGCTACCAGGCAGAAGCTCTCCGGCGGGAGTTCGCGCAGCACGCCGCCCGCCACGGCTGGAAGCAGAAGGCATTTCACCAGCATCAGCGGACCCTGACCATGGTCACGGCATGGCTGGGCCTGGACGCGCCCGTCGAGGAAGCCGATCTGTGGGCTATCTCCCGCCTCGACACTGGCTACAGCGCCCTGCGTCTCGTCCCATTCCTCGACGAACGGGGCCTGCTCGTTCCCGATCACATCCGGCATGCCGACCCTCACCGGGCCGGCGTCGCTCGGCTGCGTCAGCGGGTACCGGCCAACCTGCTCTCCGAGGTAGACGTGTGGATCGCGGTGCTGCGCGGTGAAGGCCGGCGGGAATCGCGAACCGTGCCGTGGAAAACCGTGTCCGGGTACCTCGGCTACGTGGTCCCCGTTCTCGAAGCGTGGGGACCGTCGATCGCCTCCCTGCGTGAGATCACCGCCGACCAGGTCCAAGAGGCCGTCGACGGCATCGACGGCGCCAGCGCTCTCTACGCCCTGCGGTCGCTGTTCAAGGCACTCAAACGCGAGCGGGTCATCTTCCACGACCCGGCGCGTGCGATCAGGGCCAGCCGCCGCATCGTTGTACCCCGGCCGGTCCCCTCGGACCGGCTCGCCGGACTCATCGACCGTATCCCTACCCCTGTGGGCAAGGTCGCGGTCGCACTGGCGGCCATCCACGCCCTGGGCGCGCACGCCATCCGCGAAGCACTGCTGACTGACCTGAACCGGTCGAAAGGAACCCTCGGCCTGCGGGATGCATCCGGAAAGCTGGTGCGGCTCGTTTACCTGGACGAGTTCACCCTGTCGCTGATCGCTTCCATGCTCAAGAAACGCGCCACGCGCTGGCCGTACTCCACCAACCCGCACGTGCTGATCACGCGGGTCGCGGCGCACGACCCCGCCGATCCGCCGATGAGCCCGTACGCTTTCCAGCGGATCTTCAGACAACTCGGCTTCAGTGACCGCCAGTTGCGCATCGACCGAATCCTGGACCAGGCCCGCGAGACCGCAGATCCGGTGCATCTGATGAAGGTCTTCGGCATCTCGGACCAGACCGCGATGTACTACATCGCCGCGGCCCACCCGGAGAAGTTCACCGCCGAGCCCATCATCCCGTAGGCCCGTGGACAGCCTCGAAGGGAGGCAACGACGCGATGGCGCGCACGGTCTCGACCGGTATCGACTCCTGTGTGACTTGCGAGGGCTGGGGGCCGGTCGGCTACGACGGCGGCTGCACGCGCTGCCTGATCTGGGACCGGACCGGTACCGAGCGCCACACCGGGGTGTGCTGCCGTTGCCCCCGCACCACGCGGTTGGACTACACCGACGTGTGCTGGCCCTGCCTGGTGGAGATCCGCTACGCGGACGAGGAATGGGTGGCGCGCCGCACACGCCCAGCATCCGTTACCATGTCGGGACTTACAGCTGACGTTCGTCTTCCTCGAATTCCCGCTCGGCCGCATCGAGCCGATGACCAAGCGCGGGGCGACGAAGCTACGGCTGCTGCCGCGCACCCGCCACTGGAAGGCCACCCATCCAGTGACCGAACCGCCTGACGAACCTGTCGTGTGCCCGCCGCGGATCCCTGGCCAGCTCGCCCTGATCCGAGCTCACCAGCCTGCACGAGATCACCACCGAGGACGTCAAGAAGGCGGTCGAGGAGCGCCCCGGCTCCCCTATGGCCGCTCCGCCCCAGGCCGGGCTGCGGTCGATGTTCCAGGCACTCAAACGCGAGCGGGTCATCTTCCTCGACCCGGCCAGGACCGTGCACCTCGGCAGCAAGATCAGCGTGCCGCGCGCGGTACCCAGTGACAGGATCGCCGGAATCCTCGATTCGGTTCCCTCCGGGCTCGGCGAGCTGTGCGTCGCGCTCGTGGCCATCCACGCGGTGCGGCCCCTGACCTTGCCGACCCTGCGCACCAGCGACCTCAACCGGGCCCGCGGCCGAGTGCGCGCCGCAAGCCGCCTCATCTACCTCGACGACCTCACCCTCGGGCTGATCGCCGCCTGGCTGCGCGACCGGCAACGGCAGTGGCCGCACAGCACAAACCCGCACCTGCTGGTCACCCGCCGCACCGCCATGCACGCCGAGCACCCGCCCATCACCAAGTTCGCCGTCCGCTACCACTTCCGGTTCACCGGCTTTACCGCCCAGCAGCTGTGGAGCGACCGGATCCTTGAGGAAGCCCGCGAGATCCGGGACCCGGTCCACCTGATGAGGGTCTTCGGGCTGTCCGCGACGACCGCGGTCAAGTACGTCCAGACGCCTCAGTGTATTCAAGTGAGCTTTAGAATCCTTGATATCGGAGGGGCGGTGTGGGTATGAGCGTCGTAGTCGTGGACGGCACCAGGCTTCGCTGCGTGCAGATCCTGCTGAAGCTGCGCAGTCAGGTGCAGGAGGCGGAGGTCGGGACCGTGATCCGCGTGATCACCGAAGACCCGACGGCTCCCCTTGATCTGGCTGCCTGGTGCCACATGACCGGCCATCACTACCTCGGCGAGATCGTGGGAGGCGACGAGGTGACTCCGGTCTATGAGCTGCGTGTTGAGCTTGGTGCCCACGCGACGCAGGTCGACCGTCCTTGGCGCAGAGCGTGATTCCTCTGTGTGCCGTCCGGCCTCAGTGACGCACTGCGTGGGCTTCCGTGCCAATGGTCGGGGCAAGGTACCCGGTCAGAGCCGCTTTCAACTCAACTATGTAGGCAGCCCTCTCGGCCCCCTGGTGTTGCATCGCCAGGGACAGCCCTTCCCGGAATATGACGAATGCCGTGGTTGCCACACGCACACACTGGTCATGGGGCAACTCGGGGGCGCGGAGTGTGATGGCCTCCTCGACCTGTCGTTGCAGCGTAGCGTGCAGGACTTGCTTGCTGGATGCGATCTCGCCCGGTGTGTCGGGTCCGTGGATCAGGGCGAGGAACGCCGGATTCCTGAGGTTGAACTCGATGATCGGATCGAGGATGGCGTCCAGCATCTTGTCCAGTGGGAGCGACACGTTGGCGTCGGTGAAGGCCTGGCCGTGTGCCTCCAGCATCTGTTGCATCAGACGCTCGCCGAGATGCACCGCGATCGCTTCCTTGTTGGGGAAGAACTGGTACAGCGTGCCCGGAGAGACACCGGCTTCGCGGGCGATGGCGTTCGTGCTGGCCTTGGTGTAACCGCATTTGCAGAACACGCTGGCTGCGGCGTCGAGCAGTTGCGCCATGCGGCGCTTGCCGCGCGCTTGTCTGCGCCGGGGCGCCGAAGTCGCCGAGATGTCTTCCTCCATGCGTAACCCCCAAGTCAGTAGAGGCAGTTGACAAAGGCGAGAAGGTGCTCGCATTCTATCCGTATCTTCGAGTGCGAGCGGTCGCTCGTGTTTTAGATCTCTACCAGTCGGCGACCCATGGAACCGGCCTTGCCGTGTCCGCAACGCGGCTGTACGGCAGTCCTGAACCCGCGGGAAGAGGGGAAACCTGCCCGATGACAGACGTGAATCGTCCCGACAGGGGGGTCTCCGGATGGGGACGGGTGATCACGGCCAGACCCAGGCTTGCTCTCTTACTAGCCCTGCTTTTCACGGCTCTGGCGGTGGTCGCAGGGAGCGGTGTGGCCGACCGCATGGGCAGCGGCGGCTGGCAGGATCCGGGCTCGGAGTCCTCGTACGCGGCCAAGGCCCTTGAGGAGCACTTCCCTGCCTCCCAGCCGAACCTGATCCTCCTGGTGAACAGCGGCAAAGCCACAGTGGATGCCCCGGCTGTCGCCGCCGAGGCGCAGCGGCTCGCCAAGCGGCTGGGGGACGAGGAGTCCGTCGAGGGAGTCGTCTCCTACTGGACCACCGGCGCGGCCGCCCTGCGGGCGGAAGACGGTCACGAGGCCATGATCACCGCGCGGATCGAAGGCGACGAGACCAACGGTGCCAAGGTCTTCGACCGCATCGCACCCGAATACCGCGGCACTCACGGCCCTGTGAAGGTCTCCTTCGGCGGTCCCGTCGCGGTCCGCCACGACATGCAGGAACTGATCAAAGAGGACCTGCTGCGCGCCGAGATGATCGCTCTGCCGGTCACGCTGCTGCTGCTCGTCCTGGTCTTCGGCAGCGCGGTCGCGGCACTGCTGCCGCTCGGCGTTGGCGTGGTGGCGATCCTCGGAACGAACGCGGTCCTGCGCGGCATCACCGAGTTCACCGATGTCTCCGTCTTCGCCCAGAACCTCACCACCGCGCTCGGTCTCGGACTGGCCATCGACTATGCGTTGTTCATCGTCCGCCGTTTCCGCGAGGAGCTCTCCGCCGGAGCTGATCCACTGACAGCCGTCGGGGCCACCCTGCGCACCGCGGGGCGGACCGTCCTCTTCTCGGCGCTCACGGTCGCGGTCTCCCTGGCCGCGATGCTGGTCTTCCCGCAGTACTTCCTGAGGTCGTTCGCGTACGCCGGCATCGCGGTCGTGGCACTCGCGGCGATCGCCGCCCTGGTAATCCTTCCCGCTGCGCTGGTGCTGCTCGGGGAGAAGATCAACGCGTGGGACCTCCGACGCGTTCTGCGCCGTAACCGCCCGGCGCGCAGTGACGCGAAGGCGGGCTGGGCCAGGACCGCGCGGTTGGTGATGCGGCGGGCCCCGGTCTTTGCGGTCGCCGCCACGGCCGGTCTGGTTCTCCTCGGTCTGCCGTTCCTGAGCGTGAAGTTCGGCAACGCCGATGACCGGCAGCTGCCAGCAAGCACCGAGTCCCGCACCGTCCAGCAACACCTCCGCGACGGATTCCCGGGAAGCCCTGGTGCCGCCGTTGCGGTCCTGGCCGAAGGCACCGCCCAGCCCTCGGCGCTGGCCGACTACAGCCGACGGCTGTCCGAACTGCCGGATGTCGTCAGGGTGGAGAGTCCCCAGGGCGAATACGCGCACGGCGGGCTCACACAGAAGCCGGGGCCGGTCGAGGCCGCTCGCGCCGACGACGACGCGGCCTACATCACGGTGCTCCGCGAGGGCGCCGCAGGCGATGTGGGCGGCCAGGAACTGGTGCGTGCGGTCCGTACGGAACCAGCACCGTTCTCGACATCGGTCGCCGGGCTGGGGGCCGCACTGGTGGACTCCAAGGCGATCATCGCCGACCGGCTGCCGTGGGCCCTCGGCATGATCGCAGCAGTCACTCTCGTGCTGGTCTTCCTCCTCACCGGCAGTCTGCTGATCCCCGTCCAGGCGGTGGTCCTCAACGCGCTGAGCCTGACCGCCATGTATGGCGCCGTCGTCTGGGTGTTCCAGGACGGGCACCTGTCGGACCTGCTCGGCTTCACCAGCACCGGGGACATCGAGACGACGCTGCCCGTGCTGATGTTCTGCGTCGCCTTCGGGCTCTCGATGGACTACGGCGTCTTCTTGCTCTCTCGCGTCAAAGAGGAGTACGACCGCACCGGGGACCACCAGAGCGCGGTGGTCTTCGGGTTGCAGCGCACGGGCGGGCTCATCACCGCGGCGGCAGCCATCCTCGCGGTCGTCATGGTCGCGATCGGCACCTCGCGGGTCACCAACACCAAAATGCTCGGTCTGGGCATCGCCCTGGCCGTGCTCATGGACGCCATGGTGGTCCGCAGCCTGCTCGTTCCCGCGGTGATGCGGCTGACTGGCCGGGTCACCTGGTGGGCGCCCGCACCTCTGCGCAGGCTGCACGCGCGGATCGGCCTGAGTGAGGAGGAAACGTCTGGCGGTCTCCCGGAGGTCGAGCCCCCAAGGACGGTCATCCCCTCTAGGGCGGAGTAACCCCGGAGCGGATGACCGCGTGTGGCCCCGCACCGAACCCCCGCGGTGTGGGGCCCACGGCGTTGCTCTACGCGCGTCCTTGGCCGAGGCATTACCTGGAACGCTTGCCTCCGTTGAAGTATTCTAGATATCTTTTGAACATCATCGGAGCGGGGCAGGCGGGGGTCATGGCTACGCGAGAGGTCAGAGAGAAGCTGTTCGTCCAGCTGGCCCGTATCGGCAAGTCCATCAGCCACCCCAAACGCATCGAGCTTCTCGAGATCCTGGGGCAGGGAGAACGGTCGGTGGAGGCGCTGGCCGCAGCGACCGCCATGGGGGTCAGCAACACTTCCGCCCACCTCCAGGTGCTACGCAGCGCACGGATGGTGGAGACGCGCAAGCAGGGGACCAAGGTCATCTACTCGCTTGCGGACGAGTTGGTTGCCGGCTTCGTGCGCGAGTTGTGGAATCTCGCCGATGCCCGCCTCGCCGAGGTTGAGCAGTTGATCCGCCAGTACCTGGAAGGAGGGGAGACCCTTGAGCGGGTCACGCGGGAGGAACTGATCTGCCGGGCCCTGAAAGGGGATGTCTACATCATCGACGTAAGACCGCTCGACGAGTACGCGGCCGGTCACATTCCCGGAGCGGCGTCGGTGCCGTTCGACGAACTTGTCCAGCTTCTCTCGACGCTTCCCGCAGACATGGACATCGTCGCCTACTGCAGAGGGCCGCACTGCGTCCTCGCTCCCAAGGCAGCACAGATCCTTCGACAGCACGGATTCCGAGCCCTGGTGCTAGCGGACGGTATGCCCGAATGGCGTCAGGAAGGTCTTCCCGTGGATGTCACCGATTCATAGAACACCTGCCGGAAACCGATCAATCAGCAAGAGAAACTAACGTCACGGATACTCACGGGGGACGGCCTTGGTCGTCGGGTGTCCGTACAGCGCCCCCGTTGCCGCTCAATCCGGCTCAACTGGCTGCTCGTGCACAATGAGCGGCGCATGTTCCTGGACCATGACCCACAGGGGTATTGCGTGACAACGGAATTAACCACAGCGGAACACGGTCGCGTGGACGCCGGAGGCGACGGACGCCTCCGCGTGCTCGTCGCCGTCGACAGTGACGTCGTGCGACTCGGCTTGTGCTCCATGCTCGACACTCTTCCCACGGCTCGTCAGGTGGACTGCAACGGCCCCCTGGACGTAGCCCTGAAGTCCCTGCAGGCAACCGACTGCGACGTCGTCATCGCATCAGCCCTCCTGGACGACGACAGACTGGCCAGGCTCAACGAGCTGGCGCAACGCAGTGGCGCCAAGCTCATGCTCCTGCTCCCGAGCCCGGCGCGAGACTCATTGTCCCCCGCCGCCGCCCAGGCGGCCGACGGCTTCATGCTGGAGGCGGCACTGACGTGCGCCGCACTTGAAGAGGCATTGCGGCGTCTGAGGTCAGGTGACGTGCCCGTGCCGCCCGAATTAGCACGCGAGCTGCTTGCCAAAGCCCACTCGACCGTTCGTGTACCTCAGCAGCGTGTGTACCTGACCCAGCGCGAGAAGCAGGCCCTGAAACTGCTCGTCGAGGGCCTGAGCAACCGGCAGATAGCGGCCCGGATGAGCATTACCGAGCACGGTGCCAAACGCCACGTCGCGAATGTGCTCGCCAAGCTCAACAGCCCCAATCGCACACTTGCGGCGGCAAAGGCCGTCAGTGAAGGGCTCCTCGATGAGTAGCCGATCGGGCACCCCGTTCAACCGGCCCATAGGAGGGTGGCGGGTGAGGACTGTGCGGGTCCTCACCCGCTGATTGAATCAATCCCGTTGGACCTGTTGACCATTCACACGATTCGGGGGTCTGAATTGCTGGCCGACAAAGCCCGCTCTCCAGAACCGACAGACCGGGCACAGAACTTCGACGTTATTGATCCGTCAGACGATCTCGCGGCGGACACGATCGTTCTCGCTCCCGGTGAGGCCAAGGAAATCGAGATCCTCGCCCGGCGGATCTCGGACTGCTGCGGTCACCTTCCCTTGAGCCACCCCAACTTGATCGAGGCCGTCGAGGTGGAGGCCGGCCGTCTTCCCGCCACGGTCGCGAGCAGTCTCACGAGGTACCGGGAGTACGGAACGGGAAGCGGCGTGCTGCTGCTCAAGGGGCTGCCGGTCGACGAGCCGTTGCCGCCCACGCCCGAGGACGGCGCCTACGCGGGTGAGTGGACCGACCTGGCGATCAGCACGGTCACCGAGCTGATGGTGATGAGCCGCCTGGGGGCGGTCATCGCCTACGCCGACGAGAAGGCTGGGCGCCTCGTGCAGGACGTCTGCCCGGTACGCGGAGCCGAGACCCGGCAGGAGAACACTGGAAGCTCTCTGCTGGAACTCCACACCGAAGACGGCTTCCACCCGAACAAGCCGGCCTTCATCGGCCTGTCGTGTCTGCGGCAGGATCATGAAGGCAGCGCGCTCACCGTGGCGGGCAGTATCCGGGCCGTCCTGCCCGACCTGCCGCCCCAAACAGTGGAGGTGCTGCGCCGGCCGCTCTTCCGGATCCGGCTGTCGAGCTCTTTCACCGGCGGCGAAGCCCCCCGCTACTCGTCGCTGATGCCCGTGCTCTCCGGGCCGCGGGACGACCCCGACATGTGCGTCGACTTCCACGCCATGGAGTCCTTCGACGAACGCGGGACTCGCGCCCTGCAACTGCTGCGGGACCACCTGCTCCAGGCCCTGATCGGCGTGGCCATGGAGCCGGGAGACCTGCTGATTGTGGACAACCGGCTGGCCGTGCACGGTCGGACCGGATTTGTGCCCCGGCACGACGGACGAGACAGATGGCTGCGGCGGTGCTTCGCGGTGACGGACATCCGCGCCTCGCGCGGATCACGTCCCCCCAAGTCGCGAGTACACGAGCCGCTCTGACACACAGGGCATGACGGCCATGCCCATGAGACGGAAGAGGACGATGTGAACGCTGTCACCACCGGTGCGCTCACCGGCCGAACACAGCACCGCGGCATCATGATGGCGGTCCTGGGTTGCTGCTTCCTCGTTGTGATGATGGACAACACCATCCTCAACGTGGCGCTGCAGACCATTCAGCAGGACCTGAACGCCACCAACTCGGAGCTCCAGTGGGCGGTGGACTCCTACATCCTCGTCTACGCCGCCCTGATGTTCTCCGCCGGAGTCCTCGCCGACTCTTACGGCCGCCGCCGCGTCCTCCTCGTCGGCATGCTGGTGTTCGGAGCCGCATCCGCCCTGTCCGCCTTCGCCTCCAGCCCCGAACAACTCGTCCTCTGGCGTGCCGTCATGGGCCTGGGCGGCGCCGTCGTACCTCCCGCCACCCTCGCCATCATCAACGACACATCGACCCCAGAGCAGCGCGGCAAGGCCATCGGCATCTGGTCCGCGATCGGCGGCCTGTCCATCGCCCTCGGCCCCATCATGGGAGGCTTCCTCCTCGAGCACTACTGGTGGGGCTCCGTCTTCCTCATCAACGTGCCGGTCGTGGTGATCTGCGCCGTACTCATGCTGCGCTACGTCCCCGAATCCCGCGCCGACAACCGCCCCAAGCTCGACATGATCGGCGTACTGCTGTCCATCCTCGGCACGGCCGCACTCGTCTACGGCGTCATCCGGGGCGGTGAGACCGACGAGTGGCTGAGCCTGGAAGCCGGCGGAAGCATCGCCGCGGGCCTCCTGCTGCTCGCCCTGCTGGTATGGGTCGAGCGACGGGCCACCGCCCCCGCCCTCGACGTGAGCCTCCTGCGCAAGCCGGCCTTCGCGGCCGGTACGGCAGGCATCGCGCTCGCGTTCTTCGCCCTCACCGGCGGCACCTTCCTGCTCGTCTTCTACGTGCAGGGCGTCCGCGGCCTCACCCCGCTCGAACTCGGCCTGGCGCTGCTACCAGTGGCAGTGGGCACCATCATCTCCGCCACCCTGAGCGGCTCGCTGGCCCGCAAGCACGGGCCGAAGGCGGTCGTCGCCTCGGGTCTGGTCCTGATGATGCTGTCCTTCCTCTGGCTGGGCGTGATCGAGAAGGACAGCGCACTGTGGCAGCTGGAGCTCGCCCTGGCCCTGTCCGGGCTCGGCTTGGGCCTGGTGATGGGCACCACCACGACGGCCATCATGTCCGTGGTCCCCGCCGACAAGTCGGCGATCGGCGCCGCGGTCAACAACACGCTGCGCCAAGTGGGTGCCGCGCTCGGCGTCGCCGTCCTCGGATCGATCCTCTCCCTGAAGTACCACGACGAACTGGGCAATGCAGCCGACATCCTGCCCGCCGGGCTACGCGACGAGGCCGGCGACTCGCTCGGCGGCACGCTCGGCGCCCTGGCCAAGGCCCAGCAGGAGCCGTCCGTCATCGGTCCGATCAAGGACCAGGTCCCGGCGCTCGTCTCCCACGCGCAGGAGGCGTACATCTCCGCGATGCACGTCACCGTGTACGTCGCCGCCGCTCTGCTCATGATCGCCGCGCTGGCGGTCCTGCGCTGGCTGCCCGGCCGCCTGCCCGAGACGATCCCGGGCCCGTCCGCCGACGCCGTGGAAGCACAGGCGACGAGCGGGCAGTGAACCGCACGACTTCATCCACCACCATCCACTGACCAGGAGCCCCGAATGACGGCACCCGCCCATGGCATCGCCGCCGACGCGTCGGACATGACGGGCGCGCAGTTCTACGACGAGTTCACGATACGCAACACTGGGGTGGTCCCCGCGACCGACCAGGACGTCCTGCGCCGGGCCACCGTGCTCGTCGCCGGCTGCGGATCCATCGGCGGTTCCGCCATCGAGCCGCTGGCCCGCCTCGGTGTCCAGCGTTTCGTCCTGGCCGACCCCGGCACCTACGAGCTGAACAATCTCAACCGGCAGAACGCCACCCTGGCCGACCTCGGCCGCAACAAGGCCGAGGTCGCCGCGGAACGCATTCGCGCCATCAACCCGCACGCCGAGGTGCTCGTCTTCCCCGACGGGGTTACCTCGGACAACGTCAAGGAACTCACCGCCGACTGCGAGGCAGTCGTCGACGGCGTCGACGTCACGACCATGAGCGGCTGGCGCGCCAAACTCCAACTGCACCACCAGGTCGCCGAACGCCGCCTCCCACTGGTCACCGGCTGGGACATGGCCGGCGCTCAGTACGTGCGCTGCTACGACTACCGCAAACTCCGCCGCGTCCTCGACGGCGCCCTCGTCCCCACGGACCTCGACCGGCTCAGCACATGGGAGCTGCTGCGCCGCCTGCTGCCGGTGCGCTTCGTCCCCGGGGAGATGCTGCAGACCGCCCGAGCCAACTTCCGCAACCCCGACTTCGCGTTCCCGCAGGTCGTGCACTCCGCCATGATGTTCGGCGCCATCAGTGCCCACACCGTGACCCAGCTGCTCAACAACCGTCCCGTGCGCGCGCACATCTACGTCGACGTCCACCAGCGCGTGCGTCCCACCTCGACACGCCTGCTCACGCGCCTGAAGTGGCCTCTCCAGGCCGTTTCCCTGCTCGCCGACCTGCGCTCGCTCGCCGACAAGAAGTGACCGCAGGACGCCTCATCACCGGCCGCTGACGGCGGCCGGCACCCCGCACGACCAACACACCACCGACATCCGGAGGCTTTGCCATGCCCGCATTCCCGAACGAGGAGACCGCCGCCAAGGTCTTCGGGGAGCTGTTCACCATCCTCGCAGCGGACGAGGAGTTCACCTCGAAGCTGCGCGAGAGCAACCTCTCCGTGCGGCTGATCCACACCAAGCCGGACTGCACGGTCTTCGTCTCGGCGGACGAAGTGGCCGTGGGCGAACAGGCCCCGGACGAGGCGACCATCACGATCAAGATGTCCTGCGACACCGCGCACGCCCTGTGGCTGGGCAAGCTGATGATGCCTGCCGCCGTGGCCACCGGGAAGGTGCGCATACGCGGCAAGGTCGCCAAGGTCCTGGAGCTGGTGCCGATCCTGCGGCCCGCCTTCGACCGCTACCCGGAGATCGCCGCCGGCTACGGCATCAGCGCCTGACCCCGCCTTCCCCTTACACGCAGCAAGGAGACCGAACGCAATGACCACCGCCATCGCGGGACCCGACCTGAACTTCGACGTCCTGCCCACCGAGGTCCGGCGCTTCCAGGAGAAGGTCAGGGAGTACGCGCGCGACGAGATCGCCCCCCGGGCCCTGAAACTGGACCTGGCGGACGCCGCCGACTTCGACTGGGACATCGTGCAAAAGGGCCACGAACTCGGCCTGACCCGGGCCCTGCTGCCCAAGGAATACGGCGGTCTTGGCATCGGCGTGCTCGGCGTGGCCGTCGCCCTGGAGGAACTCGCCGCGGCCTGCCCGGCCGTCGCCCTGATTTTCGGCGCGACCATGCTCGGACAGTCCCCGATCCTGCTGTCCGGCGACCCGCGTCTGCAGGCCCGCTTCCTGCCGCTGTTCGCCGGGGACGAGGCCGTCCTGGCCGCCAACGGCATCGCCGAGGAGGAAGCAGGATCGGACCTGGTCATCCCCGAGAACTTCGTGCACGCCCGGATGGCCACCACGGCCCGCCGCGACGGCGACTTCTACGTCATCAACGGCCACAAGAAGTTCTGCACCAACGGCAAGGTCGCAGCCTTCGCCTCGATCTTCGCCAACATGGAGGGCCACCCCGGCGCCACCGGCCTGACGTGCTTCATCGTGCCGCTCGACGAACCCGGCGTCACCCGAGGCGAGGTCGCCGACAAGATGGGCTACCGCGCCTGCCTCGGCACCACCCTGCACTTCGACAACGTACGAATCCCGGCCGAGTACATGATCGGCGGCGAGGGCACCGGCGCCGAGATCGACGTCGCGCAGGGCAACATGGCACGCTCCTCCGTCGCCGCCATCTCCACCGGCGTCGCACGCAACGCGCTGGAGCACGCCATCGACTGGTGCGGCAAGCGCGTACAGGGCGGCAAGCTCCTGCGCGAGCACCAGTTCACGGCCCGCAAGCTCGCCGAGATGTCCGCGAACGTCGACGCCGCCCGGCTGCTGTACCAGCGCGCCGCCAACAAGGTCGACAACGAGCTGCCGGCTCCCGAGTACGAGCCCGCACTCGCCAAGCTGTTCGCCGACCGCATCGCCATCGACACTGCTGGCGACGCCGTCTCCCTCATGGGCGCCCGCGGCTACTGCCGGGAGTACGGGGCCGAGAAGATCCTGCGCGACTCCTACGGCACCCGCATCTTCGAAGGCACGCAGGAGGCGCTCGCGCTCGCCGTCACCAGCAGTTTGTACCGGGAGGAGGACGACCTGTGACCACAGCCGAGGAGCTGACGAGGCAGCGATCGGTGGACGAACCCGCCAGCAGCGGCTGCCCGTTCAGCCCCGAGATACGGCGCTTCACCAACGACATCGTCAGCCTGCACAGCCGCCTCAGCTTCGGCCGACTGCCGCAGGCCCTCGACGGCCCGCCGCTGTACCTCTCCGGCGACACCGGAGACGGGCTGCTCACCGTGACCATGCGCGAAAGCCAGCTGCCGGCCCGCTACATGAACGGCATCCTCGGCTTCCGGCTCGCCCAGTACCTGAAGCTCGGGCTGATCTCCGATGAACTCGTCTATCAGGAAGCCCTGTTCCACGAGCCGGCCAGCAAACCGCACACCGTTGAGAACCTGCACACCGTGACCCTCGACGCGAACAGCGGACGCATCGTCGGCTACATCGGCCTCGTCTGCTCCCTGGACGACAAGCCGATGCCGCTGGACTCCCCGCGCCGCAGCCGGTTCCCGTCCGAGTCCGCTCACCACGTCGATCTGGTGTCCCGGTTCGCCGCGCCGGACGTCTCCAGCCACCAGGTGTACGAGATCAAACGCTTCGTACGCGACGTGGAAATGGAACGCGGTGACCAGCGGTGGCGTGTGCCCTGGCATCTCATCCTCGGCCTGGGCAGCGCGGTCGTGGTTGCGGGAGACGAGTTCCGACTGTTCCTGGGGGACTCCAAGGAGCACGGGGCCCTGCGGCACTTCCGGCTCATCGGCTTCGATCCGGTGGTGATCGAGAACACCGAGCCGAAGCTGCCTCGCTCGGAGCTCATGTGGCCGAGCTACACGCAGGAGGTCAACGCCAAGCCGTTCGTGGCCCTCCGCCCCGAGGACCTCGACTCGTACATGCGCGTGATCCGCACGGGGATCGCCGCGGACAGCGGACAGTCCGAGCGAGAGCTCGCCGCCCGGTTGTCGGCCCAGCGGCGGGCCAGGGAACCGGGCGGGCGTGGCTCGCAGCAGACAGCCGAGGAGACGTGAGCAGTGTCCGAGTTGCACGAGCTGACCGCGGCCGAACAGGCTGCGGCGATCCAGGCAGGCGCCGTGTCGCCTGTCGAGTTCACCGCGCATTACCTGGACCGCATCGACGCCCTGAACCCGAGTGTCGGGGCCTTCACGACCGTCATGGCAGAGCAGGCGCTCGACCGGGCCCGGCAGGCAGAAAAGGAATTGGCTGCCGCGTTCCGGGAGGGTGCGGAGCTGTCCGCCCTGCACGGTGTGACGATCGCCGTGAAGGACCTGGTCCAGGTCGAGGACGTTCGCTGGACGCTGGGCTCGGCGGCGTTCGCCGACCAGGTGGCCGACATGGACGACCACGTGGTCACACGCCTGCGCGAAGCCGGCACAGTGCTGCTGGGCAAGACCAACACGCCCGAGTTCGCGCTGCCCTGTTACACCGAGAACAAGCTCGGCCCGCCCACCCGGAACCCGTGGGATCTGGACCGCTCGCCCGGAGGTTCGAGCGGCGGTTCGGCGGCCGCGGTCGCGGCGGGGCTGGCGGCCCTGGGCCATGGCACGGATGCCGGCGGTTCCATCCGCATTCCTGCCTCGGCCTGCGGACTGGTCGGCTTCAAGCCCAGCCGGGGACGGGTCAGCAACGGGCCCGTCGACCATGACGTGACGGGTCTGTCGGTGCACGGGCCTCTCGCGAGGACCGTCGCGGACGCGGCGGTGCTGCTGGATGCAATGTCCGGGCCGATGCCGGGCGACGTCTACACGGCGCCCCCTCTGGCCGAGGGCGAGACCCTCCTGGCCTGCGCACTCAAGGAGCCAAAGCGGCTGAGGATCGCCGGGCTTCCCGGACCCATGGTCCCGGACACCACGCTGCATCCGGACTGCGAGACGGCGTACCGCAAAACCGTCCAGCTCCTCGAAGACGCGGGGCACCAGGTGGAGGAGCTGGAGATGCCACCCGACCCGGACGTCGTCGAGGCGTTCGAACGTGTCTGGGCGGTGGCCGCCGCCGGACGGCAGGTGGACGAGGAAGACGAGCCGCTCCTGACTCCCTTCACCCGCTATCTGCGGGAGAAGGGACGCCAGGTCACCGGCCTGGAGTTCGCAGCGGGCCTGGCGACCTTCCGCGGCCTCGGCCAGCTCTTCGCGGACGTCTTCTTCGCCTCGTACGACGCGGTTCTCACCCCAACTCTGTCGCGGCCCCCGGCAATGATCGGCGAGTTCTACGGAGAGGACCCGGCAGCCGAATTCGACGCCATGGCGACGTTCATGCCGTACACGCCGCTGTACAACATCACGGGCCTGCCCGCGGTCTCTCTTCCGCTCCACTGGAACGCGGACGGACTGCCCATCGGTGTGATGCTCGGCGGCCGCTATGGCGACGAGGCGACGCTGATCTCCCTCGCGGCCCAGTTGGAAGTCGCCGCTGGGCAACCCCGTCCCCGGCCCGGACTGTGGTGACGGCCATGAGCGCCTGCCGCGCACCCCCGCCAGGGGCGATCTCGTCCTGGAGATATATTCTAGATATCTTTAGAGATTCTGGGCTGCTGGAGGTGCCATGTCGGAGCGGAACGTCAGAGAAGGTCTATTCGGCCAGCTCGCTCGCATCGGCAAGGCCATCAGTAATCCGAAGCGGATCGAACTGCTCGACATCCTGGGCCAGGGCGAACGCTCGGTCGAGTCTCTCGCCACCGTCACCCACATGACGGTCGGCAACACCTCCAGCCACCTCCAGGTGCTGCGCAACGCCCGCATGGTCGAGACCCGCAAAGAGGGCACGAAGGTCTTCTACTCGCTCGCCGACGAGCGGGTGGCGGGCTTCGTACGCGAACTGTGGTCGCTGGCGGACGCGCGCCTCGCCGAGGTGGACCGGCTGATTCGGGAGTATCTCCAAGGTGAGGAGACCCTCGAGCGGGTCACCAGGGAGCAGCTCGTCTCGCGCTCCCTGAGCGGCAACGTCTACATCATCGACGTGCGGCCGACCGAGGAGTACGCGGCAGGACACATCCCGGGGGCCGTGTCCGTTCCGTTCGACGAGCTGACTGAGCATTTGGCAAAGCTCCCGGCAGACATGGACATCGTCGCGTACTGTCGGGGCCCGCACTGTGTGTTCGCGCCGAAGGCGGCACAAATCCTGCGGCAGCACGGTCTTCGAGCAATGGTGCTCGAGGACGGCATGCCCGAATGGCGTCAAGGGGGACTTCCTGTGAGCACTGCAAGCAGTTAGAGCGCCATCCGTCGCCGGATCCCGCGCGACTGATCACATCACCTTTTTTCACGGTCGGGTGCCCCGCCCAGGCATGCCTACGGCGTGCCCGCACTCCACCTGCCCGACTCCAGTTCCAGTGTTGCCGCGCAAGGCCGCACTGCGGTCATGCGCGCCTTGAAGTGCACCTGACAACCCATGCTGCGGGGGCGTAACCAGTGAAAAGGATCCGTCTGTTCGTCGCCCTGCTCGCCCTGATGGCGGCAGCGGCCTGTAGCACCGCCGGCGCCTCAACCGGCACGAACAACCAGGGCGTGCCCGGAAAGCTGCGCGTCGGAATCATTCCCAACGTCGCACCGGACACACAGAGCGCCAAGTACGAGCCGCTCAGGAAGTACCTGTCCAAGAAGCTGGACACGGACGTCGAGCTGTTCGTGGCCACGGACTACGCCGGAGTGGTCACCGCGCTCGCCGCGAAGAAGATCGACATGGCCTACCTCGGTGGCCTGACCTACGTACAGGCCGCCGAGCAGGTCGACGTGACACCGCTGGTCACCGACACCGACAAGGAGACCGGCACCAAGGAGTACCTCTCCGGCATCGTCGTACGCAGCGACTCCCCCTACAAGAGCGTCAAGGACGTCCTGGACGCCAAGGGGAAGTTCGCCTTCGGTGACGTCAGCTCCACCTCCGGCAGCCTGTATCCGAGGGTGATGCTGGACGCGGCCGGGGCCAAGTGCTCGACCACGACCGTCGACAAATGCCCGCCTCTGTCGAAGGTCACCTTCACCGGCGGACACGACGCCACCGCGCAGGCCGTCGCCAACGGCTCCGTGGACGCCGGCGGCCTGGAAGTGCGCATCATGCACCGCCTGGAGCGGGACGGCACCATCCCCAAGGGCAAGCTGAAGGTCATCGAGACCGAGAAGGTCATGGGCTACCCCTGGGTGATGCGCAGCGCACTCGGCGACAAGGCCGCCAAATCGATCACCGCGGCATTCCTGGACATGAAGGACCCCGACCTGCTCGACCTGATGGCGACCACCGGATACCAGCGCGTCACCGAAACCGACTACGCACAGGTCAAGAAGCACGCCGAGGAACTCGGCCTGCTCACCACCGGGCACTGACGCCCACCTTCCGCTCCGCCTGACAGCCAGGCCACTGGGGGAATCACCCGATGAAGATAGAACTCAACGGCATCACCGCGACGTTCACCGATCGCGACGTACCCGCCCTCGACGACGTGTCACTCACCATCAACCAGGCCGAACACGTCGTACTGCTCGGCCCGTCCGGCTCGGGCAAGACGACACTGCTGCGCTCCATTCTCGGCGCCGTCACACCGCAATCCGGCGAGATCCGCGTCGGCGGACTCGACCCCTCCTCGCCAGGCGACCTGCGGACCATCCGCCGAAGGACAGGCGTGGTACGCCAGGGGAACGACCTGGTGTTGGGCCTGCGGGCCCAGACCAACGCGCTCCTGGGCACCGCCCCGACGTGGGGCGCACGTGAATGGGCGGCCGTGCTGTGCGGCACCGTGCCCGCCCGCTATGCGGCGCGCGTGGACGAACTCGCCGAGAGGCAGGGCATCCTGCCCTACCTCAAGGCGCGCGTGGAGAACCTCTCCGGCGGTCAGCGTCAGCGAGTCGCCCTGGTCCGCGCGGTTCTGCCCGAGCCGCAGCTGCTGCTGGCGGACGAACCGACCTCCGGCCTCGACCCGGTCACCTCGCAGGCCGCCGTCGACGCCCTGCGGGCCGCCACCGATGTCACCGTCGTCGTCTCGACCCACGACCTGTCCATCGCACGGCAGTTCCCCCGGATCATCGCCCTGCGCGGCGGCCGTGTCTGCTACGACGGTGCCGAACTGACCGAGCGCGACGCGGAGGAGATCTACCAGGGAACGGCGGTGGTGCCCGCATGAGTACGGAGACCAGCACCGGAACGAAGACAGGTGCCGCCGCTGGGCCCGGCTCCCGCTGCGGGCCGAAGATCCCCGTGCAGTCAGGCGGTTCGAGCGAGCGGCCTCCTCTCGACACCGCCACGCAGATGAGTCGCTACAAGAGGTCCAGGAGCATCTGGATCATCCTGCTCGTCGCGGCCGCGGCCGTCGTATGGTCCCTTCAGGGCACCGGCGTCAGCATCAGCAACATCATCGCGGGGTGGGACGGGGCACGCCAGATCGCTGAGGGGCTCTTCCCGCCCCAGGTCGACCAGGAACTCCTCCGGTCGGTCGCCAAGGCCGCACTGGAGACCCTGCAGATCTCCATCGCGGCCCTGTTCTTCGGCACCGTCATGGGCCTGGCCCTCGCTGTGACGATGGCGGGCAACATGAACGCCCCTCGATGGCTGTCCACGGCGGCGCGGATGGTGGCGACCATGTTCCGGTCGGTGCCCGAGCTGCTGTGGGCGCTCGTCTTCGTCGCCGTGGTCGGACTCGGCCCGGCGGCCGGCGTGTACGCCATCTCCCTGCACGCTGCTGGCCTGCTGGCCAAGCTCGTCTCCGAGCAGTTGGAGGCAGTCGACCCCGCCCCCGTGGAGGCGATGCGCCTGACCGGCGCCTCGCGGCTCGCCACGGGTGTGCTGTCGATCATCCCGCAGGCCCGCAACAACATCGCCTCCCTGGTGCTCTACCAGTGGGAGTGCAACATTCGCAGCTCCGTCGTCATCGGCTTCGTCGGCGCGGGCGGCATCGGACAGGCGCTCGGCATCGCCATGCGCCTCTTCCGGTACCAGGAACTGGCCACGTTGATGATCGCCCTGCTGTTCCTCGTCCTGGCCGTCGACCAGATCTCCCGGCTCCTGCGGCGGCGCATGGGTGCCGTCACCCGCTGATCACCGCTGACCCAATCACGGCTCTTCCTCTGGACAGGGCGCAATCCAGGCCCCTAATCTTCTAGAGATCTCTAGAACAGGAGAGAAAACGTGAAGTTCCTTTTCGTGCTGCACGACCCGCCGTACGGCACCGAGCGGGTCTACAACGGCCTGCGCTGGGCGACCGAGGTGGCCCGCCGCGAGGACACCGAGGTGAAGGTCTTCCTGTTCGGCGACTCGGTGGTCACCGTCGTCGACGGACAAAAGACGCCGGACGGCTACTACAACACCGGGAAGATGGCGACCACCTTCGCCCGCCTCGGTGGGGAGATCGGCTGCTGCGGCACCTGCATGGACGCGCGTGGCATGAGCGACGACAACCTCACCAAGGGCGCCCACCGATCCTCGATGAAGGAACTGACCGACTGGACCGAGTGGGCCGACAAGGTCATCAACGTCTGAGGCAGGAGCACCACACCATGGGACGCAACATCCTCGTGCTGGGCGCCGGCTTCGGCGGTCTGAGCACGGTGCGGGAGCTGCAGAAACACGTGGCACCCGACGACAAAATCACTCTGATCGACCGCAGCGACACCCAGGTACAGGGCCTATCCCTGCTGTGGCTGCTGCGCGGCTGGCGCACCCTCGACCAGGTGCAGGTCGTGCCGACCAAGGAGGCGCTGGGCCGGGCCGAGCACATCGTCGCCGACATCGAGCAACTCGACCTGGCAGCACGTCAGGTACGCACCCCGCAAGGGGACTTCGCGTACGACGCGCTCGTGCTGGCCCTTGGCGCTGAGCTGCACACCGGCGCCGTGCCCGGCCTCGACGAGGCGCTGTCGGCCGGGGTGGCGGCTCACTACTACACCCCCGAGGCCGCCGTCGACGCACACGCCAAGCTGAAGGCCGTCTCCTCCGGCAAGGTCGTCTTCCTCGTCGCGCGTATCCCCTACAAGTGCCCGGCGGCGCCGTACGAGGGTGTGATGCTTGCCTCCGATCTGCTGACCGAGACCGGCGTGCGCGACAACGTGTCGGTCGACGTCTACACCCCGGAGTCGCAGCCGATGCCGGTCGCGGGCCCCGTCGTGGGCCAGGGCGTGGTGCAGATGTTGGAGTCCCAGAAGATCGGCTTCCATCCGGGCCGTCAGGTCGAGCGGGTGGACGCCGTCGCCCGTGAGGTGGTCTTTGCGGACGGCGAGCGGGTCTCATTCGACCTGCTGGTGTTCATCCCGCCGCACCAGCCCCCGGCACCGATCAAGGCGGCGGAGCTGTCGCCGACGGGCTGGGTGCCGGTCGACGCCAACACCCTCAAGACCATCGTGGACGGCGTCTGGGCGCTCGGGGATGTCGTCTCCATCACCCTGACCAACGGCAAGCCGCTGCCGAAGGCCGCCGTCTTCGCCAAGGGCCAGGCCGAGGCGGTCGCCGCCGGAGTGGCCCGGCACCTGGGCCACGAGCAGGCGCCCGAGCCCTACTTCAACGGCGAGGGGTACTGCTTCCTGGAGATCGGCGGGCACCTGGCCGCCAAAGGGGCGGGCAACTTCTACCACCCCGACGGGCCGGAGATCGAACTGTCGGAGCCGTCGGAGGAACTGCACCGAGCCAAGGAACGCGAGGAGCAGCAGTGGTTGGCCGAGTGGAGCACCGGCCAGCACGACGGCTGACCTGGCCGACGTCTTTTTGAGATCGCACCCGGCCGCCCCTGCCAGGGGCGGCCGGGATCCACACCCCCATTGCACCCCGGGCCGTTTCGTCCCCTGGCCGCGCCCAGCCATGCGAGGCACCGGTCGCCCGGGGCGCCTGTCCTGCCAGGCTGCGGGACACATCCCGCTCAACGGAGGTTTTCCTCATGTCTGTCGGCACGTCCGAGCCCGTACGTACGCAAGAGCCGCCGGGCCGGCGCACCCTGGCCGATCGCACCACCGCCGTCCTGGTGGGGCGCCGCAAACTGGTCATGCTGGCCTGGCTGATGATCGTCCTGCTGGCCGCCCCGTTCGCCGCCACCGTGAACGGCGCCCTGTCGGGCGCAGGCTGGAACGCGCAGGGCTCCGAAAGCGAAAAGGTCCGCCAGGAGCTGCGCAGCGGCTTCGCCGACCTGAGTGCCGAGGCCGCCGTCGTGGTCGTTCACGTCTCCAGCCAGGGTGAGCGGGACGCCGCGGTCGACGCGGTGATCAAGCGCGTGGGCGGTTCCTCGGCCGTCGAGAAGTTCACCGATCCGCGTGAGCAGCCCCCGCAAGCGGGGCTGGTCAGCGAGGACGGCCAGACGGCCCTGGTCCCGGTGCAGTTGAAGGCCGACGATGAGGCCGGACTGCCCGAGGCCGCCGGCAAGGTCAGTGACGCCGTCGACCAGGCGAAGCTGCCACAGGGCGCGACGGCGGATGTGACCGGCGAGTGGCCGGTGTGGGCGGACTTCAACAAGTCCAACGAGAAGGCCATGCTCAAGGCCGAGATCCTCTCGGGCCTGCCGGTGATGATCCTGCTTGTCGTGGTCTTCGGCAGCCTGGTCGCCGCCGGGATGCCGATGATGCTGGCGATGGTCGGCATCGCGGGCGCCTACGGCGCACTGCACCTGATCACCATGGCCACACCGCTGTCGGTGTGGTCGATGAACTTCTCGATGATGATCGGGATGGCGCTGGGCATCGACTACAGCCTGTTCATCGTCACCCGATACCGCGCCGAGCGGGCCAAGGGCAGTGACACACAGGCGGCGCTGGCCACCACGCTGGCTACCTCCGGCAAGGCGATCGTCCTGTCCGGCCTGGCGCTGATCATGGCGCTCGGCGCGCTGTTCCTGCTGCCGGTGATGGTCTTCCGCTCCATGGCGCTCGGCATGATCCTCGCCGTGGTCGCCGTGGTCGCCGCCGCCCTGACCCTGCTGCCCGCGGTCCTGGCCGCTTTGGGGGACAGGGTGCTGCGCGGGCGCGCCCAGCGCACCGGCCGCAGCGAGGCCCGCTGGGGCCGGTGGTCCGACGGCGTCGTCCGCCGCCCCACCGTCGGCCTGGTCGCCGGGCTGCTGCTGCTCGGTGGGCTGACCGTCCCCGTCGCCAGCGTGGAACTGGGCATGCCCGGCGCACGGGTGGTGGATGCCGGATACTCCAGCCGCGACGGCTACGAAACCCTCGTCGACGCCTTCGGCCCGGGAGCCGGCGCCACCATCTACATCACCACCCCCGAGGACGACGCCGACGCCGTCGTGCAGGCCGCGAAGAACCTCACCGGTGTCAAGGACGCCCAGGTGGCCACCCAGGCCGCCGACACCGGCCGCACCGTCGTCCGTGTCACCCCGACCACGGCCATCGACGACAACCGCACCTCCGACCTGGTCACCGACCTGCGCACCAAGCTGGACACGACATCGCCGAAGGCACTCGTGGGCGGGCCGGCCGCGCAGAACCACGACATGACCGATGCGCTGGCCGCCTCCGCGCCGTGGATTATCTCGCTGGTGCTGGCGATGTCGCTGCTGATGATGCTGATCGTCTTCCGCAGCGTGCTCATCGCGCTGGTGAGCGTGGTGATGAACCTGCTCACCGTCGGCGCTGCCTTCGGTATCGCGTCGATCATCTTCCAGCACGGCGTGGGCGCCTCCCTGATCGGCATCGACTCCCAAGGGTTCATCGACGCCTGGGCGCCAGTGTTCTTCTTTGCGATCCTCTTCGGCCTGTCGATGGACTACCAGCTGTTCCTGCTCGCCTCGATCCGGGAGAAATACGAACAGACCGGCGACACCCGCCGCGCGGTCCGCGACGGCATCGCGGCCACCGGCCGGCCGATCACCAACGCGGCGATCATCATGGTCATCGTGTTCGTCGCCTTCGGCGTCACCGGCCCCATCCCGCCCACCGAGCTGGGCATCACGCTGGCCATCGCGGTCATCCTGGACGCCACGATCGTGCGCATGCTGATCGTCCCGGCATCGCTGGCCATCTTCGGCGACGCCAACTGGAAGATGCCTCGCTGGCTGGACCGGGTGCTGCCCGCTGTCACCTTCCGGCACTGATCCACCAAGCCCCGGGTGGCGCGGGCCATCCCCCGCCCCGCGCCGCCCGGTCTCGCACGGCACCACCGTTGAACCAGCACGTCCCCTTTGATCGTTGGCGTAACGCTGGAGGAGCCCGATGGCCCGCTTCGGAATGCTGATCGACCTGACCACGTGCATCGGGTGCCACGCCTGCTCCGTTGCGTGCAAGAACGAATTCGACGTGCCGCTGGGGGTGTTCCGCGACACGGTCAAGTACGTGGAGGACGGCGAATACCCCAAGGCCACCCGCCACTTCATCCCCGTACTGTGCAACCACTGCGAAGACGCGCCCTGCCTCAACGCCTGCCCCACCGCCGCAATCACCCGTAAACCGAACGGTGAGGTCGTCATCGAGGAGGGCGACTGCAACCTCAACCGGTTCTGCATGGCCGCCTGCCCGTACGACGCCATCTACGAAGACCCGCAGACGAACACCGCGAGCAAGTGCACCCTGTGCGAACACCGCACCTCCCAGGGCGGCCAGCCCGCCTGCGTGGAGGCATGCCCCACCGGCTGCCGCGTCTTCGGCGACCTCGACGACCCGGACAGCGACATCTCCGTCAAGGCGCGGGAGAACGAGGTCGAGGTGTGGAAGCCGGACGCGGCCACCCGGCCGAAGGTCTTCTACGTCGACCCCAAGCGGGCCCTGCCCCTGATCGCCGTCGACGGCATCCAGCTCGACACCCGCGCCGACCTGAAGGGGCAGTGAGGCGATGCACAGCACTCTCGCCCAGGTCGCGCCGATGACCCCCATCCCGTGGGGCAGCTTGCTGGCGACCTATTTCACCCTGATCGGCATCCCCAGCGGACTGACCCTGGCCACCTGGTGGCACCGCAGCCGCTTTCCCACCACCTCGCTCGCCGTGGACTGGCGCACCACCTGGCTGTGCCTGGCCCTGCTCAGCGGCGCCGGACTGCTGCTGACCATCGACCTCGGCCAGCCCGCACGCTTCTTCTTGATGCTCACGAAGTTCGGGAACTGGGATTCCCCCATCTCCCTCGGCGCGAAGATCATCGCGGTCAAGACGTTCCTGCTCGCCGTCGCCCTGTACCTGCTGTGGCGCCGCCGCACCGCTTCCCAGGGCGCCCCTGCCCCGCTGCCTGCCCGCGGCGTGGCCAAGTACCTGGACAGCGCGGTGGTGTGGCTGCTCGGCATCACCAGCGTCGCCCTGGCCGTCTACCCGATCGCCGTCCTGGCCCGCAGCTGGGTCTCCCCGCTCGCCTCCACCAGCGGCTCCGCCCTTATCTACCTCGTCACGTCCCTGCTGATGGGCGCCGCCGTGATGCAGCTCGTGCAGGCGTGGGATCCGGCAACGACCGGTCGGCAGATCGTCATGTACCGCCAGGCCACGCTCGTCCTGCTGATGATCTACGCCGCCACGCTGGCCTTCACCGCCGTGTCCGTGCAGAACGGGCCCGCCAAGGACGCGCTCAACTCCGTGCTCACCGGGGAGTGGGCGCCGCTGTTCTACACCGGAGCGGTCGGCGTCGGGTTGCTCCTCCCCGCTGCCGTGCTGGCCTCGGGGCGCGGCGGGCGCTGGGCCCGCATGAGCACATCGGTCGCGATCCTCGCCAGCACCGGCATCGTCCGCTATCTGATCTTCACAGCCTGACACCCGGGGGATACCAGGATGACCACCGACACCGCTGCGGCGGACACCGAAACACCCGACAGCAGCCCGACAGCCCCCGAAGCCTGGGAGCTCGGCCGGCGCGACCTGCTCAGGATCGGCGCCGCTGCGGGCGCAGCCATCGCCGGCCTCGGCGCCATCGAGATCGTCCGCGACCCCAAGCCCTCCGCGCAGGTCGGCAAGGGCGCAACCGCGGCCACGGCCATCCCGTCGATGTGCCAGATGTGCACCACCGCCTGCGGCATCATCGGCCACGTCGCGCACGGCCGCCTGCTGCGGATCACCGGAAACCCGGAAGACCCCAACAACCAGGGCTCCACCTGCGGGAAGGGTGTCGCCGGGACGTCCGTCCTCTACGACCCCTTCCGGATGCTGTATCCGCTCAAGCGCGTCGGCGAACGCGGCTCGGGGAAGTGGAAGCGCATCACCTGGGAGCAGGCGTACACGGAGATCGCCGACCGGCTCCGAGAGATCCGCGAGCGCGGCAGGCCCGAGGAGTTCGCCTTCCAGCAAGGCCGCAACCGCTCCACCGACATCGTCGCCCGCTTCCTCAACGCCTACGGCACCCCCTCGCAGTTCAACCACCGCGCCCTGTGCTCCGCCAACCGCAGGGCCGCGATCGCCACCACCATCGGCGAATCCGACTGGGACCTGGGCGACTTCGAGAACAGCCAGTACGTGCTGAACTTCGGCTCCAACTGGGCCGAAGCCCACCAGGGCCACATCCCGGTGGCCATCCGCATGATGCGCGCCCGCCGACGCGGCGCGAAACTGGTCACCTTCGAGACCCGCATGTCCAACACGGCGGCATTGTCCGACGAATGGTTCTGCGTCAAACCCGGCACCGACGGCCTGATCGCCCTCGCCATGGCCAACGTGATCTGCCGCGAGGGACTGTGGGACAAGACCTGGTTCGACACCTGGTCGAACTACTCGGCCGGCAAGTTCGCCGAGCATGTCGCCCAGTACACGCCTGAGCGGGCCGAACGCGAGAGCGGCGTGCCCGCCGAGGACATCACCCGCATCGCCCGGGAGTTCGCGGCCGCCGCCCCGCGCTGCACCACCATCTGCAACCGCGGCTCGCAGTCCCACCGCAACGGCTACTACAACGACCGCTCCATCACCGCGCTCAACGCCCTGGTCGGCAACATGGGCAAGAAAGGCGGCTGGTGCTGGCACCCGCAGTCGGCCTGGGACGAGGACTTCCTTCCCGAGCCCGGACCCGTACCGGACAAGCCGATACGAAAGAGCATCATCGCCGAGGCGAAGGACTGGCCCCTCGCGAATGCCTTCGAGGGCAAGAAGATGAAGGTCGCCGAGGTCATCTACCTGTGGATCCAACAGCGGCGGCAGAAGGTGTCGGCGCTGATGACCTACAACGCCGACACCGCCTGGTCCTTCCCCGAAGGCAAGCTCGTCCGCAGTGTCCTGGCCGACGAGGAGCTGATCCCGTTCCACGTTTGCATCGACGTGATGTACTCCGAGACCTCCCACCTGGCCGACATCATCCTGCCCTGGACCACCTACCTGGAGCGATGGGACATCGACGCCCGCCCGCCCCAGGGCCTGATCGACTACGTCGGCCTGCGCCAGCCCGTCGTCCCGCCCCGCGGCCAGTCCAAGGACATCCGCGAGATCTTCCCCGAGCTCGGCCGCCGCATCGGCGGCGGCATGGAGGAGTACTTCCCCTGGAAGACCACCGAGGAGTACCTGGAGGAGTACTTCAAGCCCATACCCGGCGGCTTCGCCCATATGAAGGCCCACGGCGTGTGGATGGATCCCACCAAGAAACCCTTCTACGAACCCCACCTCCGGCGCCTGACCCCGGAGGAACTCGACGGCTCCCACGAAGACCCCGAGACCGGGATCATCTACAAGGGCACCGACGAGAAGACCGGCAAGCCCGCCGCCATCGGCATACGCATCCACGGCATCGCCCGCCGCGGCTTCCTCACCCCTTCCCGCAAGGCCGAGATCCACAGCTCCTTCATCGTGGGCAAGGGCAAAGAGCTCGGCCGCAACGTCGAACCCCTGCCGGTGTACGAGCCGATACCCAGCCACCAGCACGACTTCCCCGACGACCACCTGATCATGACCAGCTACAAGATCAACGTGCACAACGGGCACCGCACCATGCAGTCCAAGTGGCTGCAGGAGATCTCCCACACCAACCCCGCCCTGCTCAACAGCGCCACCGCCAAGAAACTCGGCATCGGCAGCGGCGACTGGATCGAGGTCGTCAGCTTCCGCCCCATCGACCCGGCCGTCCCCGGCGGCGACGGATCCCAGGTCGGCACCCTGCGCACCCGCGTCCGCCTGACCGAAGGCGTCCACCCCATTGTGATCGCCATCGCCCACAACGCCGGCCGCAGCGTCGGCGGCGCCTACGCCACCAGCGGCCAGGACACCGCTGACAACCCCGGCTACGGCAAGACAGCCGACGCCGACCTGGACCGCCTGTGGTGGAAGGGCGCTATCAGCGTCCCCCAGAACGACCTGATGCCCATCTACCCCGACCCCGTGGTCGGCGGCCAGGCATACCACGACACCGTGGTACGGATACGGAAGGTGTGACCGTGTCGTGAACCCCATCCCCGTCGCCGCCGACCACGTCAAGGCGTACACCGGCCTGCTGCGTCTGGCCGTGCGACTCCTCAGCAGCGAAATCGACCCCCTGCTCTACCGGCAGATGATCGACGCCGACTCCCGCACCCGCGACGACCACCGGCCGCTCACCGACCCCGCCCTGGCCGAACGCCCGCAAGCCGAAGCCCTGGAGGAACTCGCCGCAGAGTTCTGCCGCCTGTTCATCGGCCCGCAACCGGCCTGCCCGCCGTACGCCTCCGCCCAGCACGGGGAGGTCAAACTCGGTGGCCGCTCCGCGCGGGACATCGACGACTGTGCGCCACGAGCGCAACGGGAGGTTCTGATGTAGACGGAAGCTCCCGACGTGGTGCTGCACTGGTGATGGAGGTGGGCCCTCCGGGATCGCCCACGCAGGGGGAGATCCCAAACCGCCGCAGGTTGCTCCGGTGAATGAGTCGGGGTGATGAGCACTGCGGAAAAGGCGCACGAGATGCGTCAGGTGAGTGCCGAGAAGGCGAACGCGAGTGAACCACTGCTGAAGTGTCGTAACTGTATGGATGGTTGCCGAAACCGGGGTCCAGTTGTTGCCCCGGGACAAGTCTGGCGGGTTCCTGTATTCCTGGCCAGGT
>NZ_JAYWVC010000094.1:0-30869 GCF_036281785.1 Streptomyces chiangmaiensis
CACTAGATCGCCTGCCATGCCCGGAGAAGCGCAGGCAGCACGCGTGGTGCGGTGCGTCACCACGACACTGTCACTCCACGACGTGGCGGCCCTCCGGCCGCGCGCTGCACGAGGCGCGGAACGCGCAGTGTGTGCAGTGCTGTCCGGTGGTCGGCGCGAAGCGCTCGTCGAGGACCTTCCCGGCCGCGGTGGCCAGCAGCTCGCCGATCCACTCCCCCGCCAGCGGCTCCTGGGCCTGCACCTTGGGCAGGGTGTCGCCGCCGTCCTTCCGGGCGGCGCCCTGCCGCAGCTGGACGAGTTCGGCACCGCCCGGCTCGGGACGCAGGCCGCCGAACGCCTCGTCGACGGCGCCCTCGCGCACGGCGAGCTGGTAGACGGCGAGCTGCGGATGGCGGGCCACCTCGGCGGCGCTGGGCGCCTGCTTGCCGGTCTTGAAGTCGACCACATAGGCGCGGCCCTCGCCGTCCGCCTCGACACGGTCCATAGAGCCGCGGATGCGCACCTCGTAGTCGCCCTCTTCGAGCGTGATGTCGAAGTCGTGCTCGCTCGCCACCGGTGTGCGCCCGGTGCGGTCCATGACGTGCCACTGAAGGAAGCGTTCGAGTGCCACGCGCGCGTTGTCCTTCTCCTGCGCGGACTTCCACGGCGCGTCGAAGGCGAGCGCGTTCCACACCGAGTCGAGCCGCTCCATGAGGACGGCGAGGTCGGCGGGGGTGTGTCCGGAGGCCACCTCGTCGGCGAGGACGTGCACCACGTTGCCGAAGCCCTGGGCGGTGGTCGCGGGTGCGTCGGCCTTCACCTCGCGTCCCAAGAACCACTGAAGGGCGCAGGTGTTGGCGAGCTGGTCGAGGGCGCTGCCGGACAGCACGACGGGCTGGTCGCGGTCGCGCAGCGGCACCTTGCTCTGTGTCGGGTCCCACATGCCCCACCAGCGGTAGGGGTGCGCGGACGGCACCAAGGGCCGGCCGTCCTCGTCGGCGAGCGCGGCGAGCCGGGCGAGCCTGCGGGCTGCGGCCTCCCTGAGGGTGTCGGACGCGCGCGGGTCGACGGTCGTGGCACGCAGTTCGGCGACGAGCGCGGCGACGGACAGGGGGCGGCGCGGGCGCCCGGTGACGTTCTTGGGTTCGACTCCGAGTTCGGCGAGGAAACGGGAGGGCTGATCGCCGTCGTCGGCGGGCGCCTTGACGGCGGTGACGACGAGGCGTTCACGCGCGCGTGTGCAGGCGACGTAGAACAGGCGCCGTTCCTCGGCCAGCAGCGCGCCGGGGGTGAGGGGTTCGGCGAGTCCGTCACGGCCGATGCGGTCGGCCTCCAGCAGGGAGCCGCGGCGGCGCAGGTCGGGCCACAGCCCCTCCTGGACGCCCGCGACGACGACCAGGCGCCACTGCAGGCCCTTGGAGCGGTGCGCGGTCATCAGGCGTACGGCGTCGGGGCGCACGGCGCGCCGGGTGAGCGTGTCGGCGGCGATGTCCTGGGCCTCGATCTCCTCCAGGAAGTTAAGGGCGCCGCGGCCGCCGGTGCGTTCCTCGGCACGTGCGGCGGTCGCGAACAGGGCGCACACGGCGTCGAGATCGCGGTCGGCGTTGCGGCCGGCCGCGCCTCCGCGCCGCGAGGCGCTCTCCAGTCGCCTGGGCCAGGGCGTGCCGTCCCACAGCTCCCACAGGGCCTCCTCGGCCGTGCCGCCGCCCGCGAGCCGCTCCCGTGCCTTCCTGAGGAGCGCGCCGAGGCGCTGGGCTCCGCGCGCGTACGCCGGATCGTGCGCCACCAGCCGCTCGGGCTCGGCCAGTGCCCGCGTGAGCAGCGCGTCGGAAGGTGGGGGCGCGGGGTTGCCCGCGGCCCGCTCCTCGTCACGCAGCGCGCGGCCCAGGCGGCGCAGGTCGGCGGCGTCCATACCGGCCAGCGGGGATGCGAGGAGAGTGAGCGCGGTCTCGGTGTCGAGCCAGGGCTCGGGCTGCGCCTCTTCCTGTCCGGCTCCCCCCGGCCCGGTCTCCTCGGGGTGCGCGCCGGCGGCCTCCGCCCGCGCCACTGCGCGCAGTGCCGTCAGCAGCGGGGTCACGGACGGTTCGTGGCGCAGCGCCAGGTCGTCGCCGTCGATGTCCAAGGGAACCCCGGCGGCCGTCAGGGCGCGGCGGACCATCGGGATCGTGCGGGTTCCGGCGCGGACCAGGACGGCCATCTCGCCCCACGCCACGCCGTCCTCCAGGTGGGCCCGGCGCAGGATGTCGGCGATGTTGTCCAGTTCCGTACCGGGCGTGGGGCAGGTGAGGACCTCTACACGGCCACCATCGCGTACCGCGCCGAGCTCACGGTGAGCGCGCACCTTCTCCGCCGGAAGGCGGGTCAGGGGCATGCGCCGGGTCAGCAGCCGGGTCGCAGCCAGGAGGGCCGCTCCGGAGCGGCGGGACGTCCTGAGGACCTCCACTGGTGCCGGTGCACCGTCCCTGCGCGGGAAGGCCTGCGGGAAGTCCAGGATGCCACCCACGTCGGCGCCGCGGAACGCGTAGATCGACTGGTCGGGGTCCCCGAAGGCCACCAGGGTCCGGCCGCCGCCCGCGAGCGCCTTGAGGAGGCGTACCTGCGCGGCGTCGGTGTCCTGGTATTCGTCGACGTAGACCGCGTCGTACCGGGCGGCCAGCCGCTCTGCGACCGACGGGCGGCGGGCCAGCAGCACCGCCCGGTGGACCAGCTCCGCGTAGTCGATCACTCCCTGGAGGTCCAGGACGTCCAGGTACTCCGCGAGGAAGGCGGAGGCGGCCTCCCAGTCGGGGCGGCCGATGCGCCCGGCGAAGCGGCGCAGGGCGGCCGGGCCGAGCCCCAGTTCGCGGGTGCGGGCCAGCACGGCACGAACCTCGTCGGCGAAGCCTCGTGTGGTCAGGCAGGCGCGCAGCTCGTCGGGCCAGCGCACGTGCGCGAGGCCGAGGCGCTCCAGATCGGGCTGGCCGGCGAGCAGCTCCCGCACGGTCACGTCCTGCTCGGGTCCCGACAGCAGCCGCAGGGGCTCGACGAAGAGCTCGCTGTCCTGATGGGCGCGGACCAGGGCGTAGCAGAAGGAGTGGAACGTGGTGGCCTGCGGGGCGTGCGCGGCCCCTGTGCGCAGCGACATCCGGTCGCGCAGGTCGACGGCGGCCCTGCGGCTGAACGTCAGGACGAGGATGCGTTCCGGGTCGCCGCCGCGGGCGATCCGGGCGGCCACGGACTCGACGAGTGTGGTCGTCTTGCCGGTGCCCGGGCCTGCGAGAACGAGCAACGGACCGGCCTCGTGGTCAACCACCGCGTGCTGTGCTGCGTCCAGCAGAGGGGGATCCACCCGGACGGGCGGGGTACGCACCAGTCGGTAAGCGCCACGGCTCCCCTGCCGCACCCCGGGGTGCGGCAGGCGCCTGGTGGAGGAAGAGGAGCTCACGTGGTTCGCCGGTCCTGGTTGTCGTGCTCGGGTTTGTCACTGCCGGCGCGGAGCGCCGTCCCTGAGGTGTGGTGGTCGGGCGACGGGCGGAGGGGCTGCCGCGCGTGCCGGGCGGTGGCTGCGGGATGAGGGTCACGCGCCTCGTCGACGCTACGCCCGTGCGCACCGCGGAAGCAGGGCTTCCCCTTGGTCCGGTGCACCCGTCGGGTCACTTGCGTCCCTCGCGACACGAACGTGAGCCATGGCACGGACGTCCCCCGCTCACCCCGTACGGGCCACAGGCTCCCTCCGGTCCCGCCCGACGTCGGAAGCCGTCAGGTGTGACCTTGCCCGCGTTCGTCGCCGTCCCACCGCGCCCGTCTCACGTCGACCCGCGGCAGATGGCCCTCGGTGGCGCGGCCCGCCTCGCGCAGCGGAGTCCCCTCCTCGCGGTAGTGACCCAGCGCCTCCAATTCGTGGCCGGGCAGCAGTACGCCGTCCGCACGGATGACGCGCCACCACGGGACCGCGCCTCCGTAGAGGGCCATCACGCGGCCCACCTGACGCGGTCCGCCCTCCTCCAGCCACTCGGCCACGTCCCCGTACGTCATCACGCGTCCTGGCGGAATGCGATCCGCCACGTCAAGGACCCGTTCCGCGTATTCCGGCAGGGCGTCCGGCAGGCTCTCCTCGCTCATCCGCACCATCCTGCCCCACGCGACCGACAATGTGACATGGGAGCCTCCGGGCGTATCCCTCGCCCTGACGCGGCGCTTCAGGCAGACTGTGCGCCCCCGCATTTGCACCCTGATGCCCCCGTGTGTCGGGATGCCATGCCACCATCATGCGGGCGGTAACTGGTGATACGAGATCAAGAAGAGACGATGAAACAGCAGGGTGTGCACCCCGACGGCGCGGAGGGCACCTCTGAGGCTTCGTCGCGCCCGGACCCCGCCCCAGCGGGCCAGGACAGCAGCGAAGGCGCCGACGACAAGAAAGCGCACAGCGGTGAAAGCGCACACAAGAAGGCGCGCGACGCGGAAGGCCCGCGTGAAGGGCCCCCGCAGGCCTCGAAGGCCGGGCCGGAGTCCCGGCCGGACGAGGACCGCACCGATGCCCACAACGACGAGGTCGAGGGCGACGAACCGCTGCTTCCCGCGCGCGTGCACCGGCCCTCCGATCTCATGCGCCTGCTGGTGGGCGTCCTCGCGATCGCGGTGCTGCTCGCGATCGCCGCGTTCGCACACGGCACCACGTCGGGGCTCGAACAGGACATCAACAAGGGCACCGGGCAGGCACCCGATCTCCTGATCAAGATCGCGGGTCTGGCATCCAGCATCGCGATCCTGCTGGTGCCGGTCGCCTTCGCGATCGAACGTCTGATCAAGCGGGACGGGCTGCGCATCGCCGACGGTGTCCTCGCCGCGGTCCTCGCCCACGGTGTGACGCTCGCCACGGACCTGTGGGTCGCCAGGGCGGCCCAGCCCTCCATCCAGGACGCGCTCACCCAGCCCTCCCCCGGGGACATCCACGCCCTGACCGACCCGGTGCACGGCTACCTCGCACCGGTCATCGCCTATATGACGGCCGTGGGCATGTCACGCAGACCGCGCTGGCGTGCCGTGCTGTGGGTGGTGCTGCTGCTCGACGCCTTCTCGATGCTGGTCACGGGCTACACCACACCGTTCTCGATCGTCCTGACGGTGCTGATCGGCTGGAGCGTGGCGGCCGGGACGCTGTACGCGGTCGGCTCGCCGAACGTACGGCCCACCGGGCGGACCCTGATGGCGGGCCTGCGCACCGTGGGTTTCCGGCCGGTGACCGCGGCGCGCGAGGACACGCATGACACGGCGGACAACGGCGATCGCGGCCGGCGCTACTTCGTCACCCTGGAGCACGGCCCGACCCTGGACGTCACGGTCGTCGACCGCGAGCAGCAGGCCCAGGCCTTCTTCTACCGCGTATGGCGGCAGCTGACGCTCCGCGGCATCACCACCCGCCGCAGCCTGCAGTCGCTGCGCCAGGCCCTGGAGCAGGAGGCGCTGCTCGCGTACGCGGCCATCTCGGCCGGGGCGAACGCCCCCAAGCTCATCGCGACCTCCGAGCTCGGCCCGGACGCCGTGATGCTCGTCTACGAGCACACCAACGGCCGCACCCTGGACCAGCTGGCCGACGAGGAGATCACCGACGAGCTGCTGCGCGACACCTGGCACCAGGTGCGCGCCCTCCAGTCACGGCGCATCGCGCACCGCCGGCTGGCAGATGACGCCATCGTCGTGGATCAATCCGGTGCGGTGATCCTGACGGACCTGCGCAACGGCGAGATCGCCGCCGGTGACCTGGTGCTGCGCATGGACATCGCGCAGCTGCTGACCACGATCGGGCTGCGGGTGGGTGCCGAGCGCGCGGTGGCGTCCGCGGTCGGGGTGCTCGGCCCGGACGCGGTGGCCGACTGTCTGCCCATGCTGCAGCCCATCGCTCTGACGCGCTCCACACGCGCGATGCTCAGGAAACTGGCCCGCGAACAGGCCCATCGTGAGCGGGAGGCGGTCCTGGAGGCGTCCCGGCAGGCCAAGGCGGCCCGCCTGGAGGAAGGCCAGGAGGGCGCGGGGGTCGTCCTAGACAAGCCCGGCAAGAAGTCCGTCCGTGCCGTGCAACGGGCCGAGAAGCGGGCGCTCGGCGAGGCACTCGAGGAAGCACGTGACGAGGATCTGCTCACCCAGATCCGCCACCAGGTGCTGCGGATCCGCCCGCAGGCGCCGGTCGAGCCGGCCCGCCTGGAGCGGGTGCGGCCCCGCACGCTGATCAGCTTCATCGCGGGTGCCATCGGTGCGTACTTCCTGCTCACGCAGCTCACGCACATCGAGTTCGGCACGCTCTTCGCCAACGCCGAATGGGGCTGGGTGGCGGCGGCCGTGCTCTTCTCCGCGCTGAGCTACGTCGCGGCCGCGATGGCGCTGCTGGGCTTCGTACCCGAGCGTGTGCCGTTCTGGCGGACCGTGTCGGCGCAGGTCGCCGGGTCGTTCGTGAAGATCGTGGCGCCCCCGGCGGTCGGCGGTGTCGCGCTCAACACGCGCTTCCTGCAACGCGCCGGGGTACGGCCGGGTCTCGCGGTCGCCAGCGTCGGCGCATCGCAGCTGTTCGGGCTCGGCTGCCACGTGCTGATGCTGCTCTCGTTCGGCTATCTCACGGGCACCGAGAAGACGCCGTCCCTGTCCCCCTCCCGTACGGTCATCGCGGGTCTGCTGACGGTCGCGGTGCTCGTCCTGGTGGTGACGTCGGTGCCGTTCCTGCGGAAGTTCGTCGTCACGCGGGTGAGGTCGCTGTTCGCGGGCGTGGTGCCCCGCATGCTGGACGTACTGCAGCGACCGCAGAAGCTGATCACCGGTATCGGCGGCATGCTGCTGCTGACCGCGTCCTTCGTGATGTGCCTGGACGCATCGATCCGGGCGTTCGGTCACGAGGAGCCGACCACCTTGACCCTGGCCAGCGTCGCTGTGGTCTTTCTCGCGGGCAACGCTCTCGGATCGGCCGCACCGACCCCGGGCGGCGTGGGCGCGGTCGAGGCGACCCTGACCGTCGGCCTCATCGCCGTGGGCCTCCCCAAGGAGGTGGCTGCGCCGGCGGTGCTGCTGTACCGGCTGCTGACGCTGTGGCTGCCGGTACTGCCGGGGTGGCTCTTCTTCAACCACCTGACGCGCAAGGGGTCGCTCTAGGACCGGGCACGCCACGGCGGCCCACGGGTGCGTGCAGCCCGCCGTCCGCAAAGCGACACGCGGTACCCGGCACCCGAACTCACCCGCACGGCCCGCATTCTGAGCGCTTCGTGCCGGGCGCCCCCACGATGGGATCATGTCGAACCCTCACAGGATCCGCGCCATTTCACTGGCCGCCACCGCCGTCCTCGCGTCCCCCCTGCTGACGGGGTGGACCACCGGCCCCGCAGGCAGGGCTCTGTCGGACCCGACCGCGAACGGGGCCAGTCAGAAACTGAACTGGAAGGACTGCCCCACGCCGTCCGCGGCGGAGGGCGGGGGCAGCGCCCCCGCGCCCCTGCCCGACGGCAGCCGGTGGCAATGCGCCACCATGAAAGCGCCCCTGAACTGGGACGACCCCAACAGCGGCACCATCGACATAGCACTGATCCGGGTGAAGGCCAGCGGCCCCCCGAGCAAGCGCATCGGCTCCCTCGTCTTCAACTTCGGCGGCCCGGGCGGCTCCGGCGTCAGCACGCTGCCCGCGTTCGCACAGGACTACGCGGCCCTGCGCACCCGTTACGACCTGGTGAGCTTCGACCCACGCGGGGTCGGCCGCAGCTCGCCCGTGATCTGTAAGAACGACCAGCAACTGGACGCTTTCTTCCAGCAGGACGCGACGCCCGACACTGCGGCCGAGCTGACGACGTACCTCAGCAACACCAAGCAGTTCAACAGTGCCTGCGCGGTGAACTCCGGCAAGGTGCTGCCGTATGTGCGCACCACCGACACCGCCCGGGACATGGACCTGATGCGCAAGGTGCTCGGCGACGCCAGACTGCACTACTTCGGCATCTCGTACGGCACCGAACTCGGCGGTGTCTACGCGCACCTGTTTCCCAAGAACGTCGGGCGGGCCGTGCTCGACGCGGTCGTCGACCCGACGCAGAACGCGAAACAGAGCGCGCTCGGACAGGCCAAGGGCTTCCAGCTCGCGTTCGACAACTACGTCCGGAACTGCACCGCGCAGAGCACGGGATGCCCGATCGGCAAGACGCCGCAGGACGTCAGGAACCGCATCGCCGCACTGGTGAAGAGCCTCGACAGCAAGCCCATCCCCGGTATCGCCCCCCGGCTGCTCACCGAGACCGCCGCAATCAACGGCATCGCGGAGGCCCTGTACTCCAAGGACTTCTGGCCGTACCTCACCGAGGGCCTCCAGCAGGCTTACTCCGGCGACGGCAAGGTGCTGATGCTGCTGTCGGACGCGATGAACGGGCGCAGCGACAACGGCCAGTACAGCAACCTGATCCCGGCGAACGTCGCCATCAACTGCGCGGACCAGAAGGCTCGGTACACCACCGCGGACGTGAAGGCGAACCTGGCGCAGTTCAGGGCCGCCTCCCCGCTGTTCGGCGAGTTCCTGGCCTGGGGCATGATCAGCTGCACCAATTGGCCGGTCGCAGGAGGCGCCGACCATCCGACCGTCAGCGCCCCTGGTGCCGCGCCGATCCTTGTCATCGGCAACACCGGCGATCCGGCCACCCCGTACGAGGGTGCCGGGAGGATGGCGCAGGCGCTGGGCAAAGGGGTCGGCGTCCAGCTGACCTACAGGGGCCAGGGGCACGGCTCGTACGACAGCGGCAGCAAGTGCGTGCAGAACGCCGTGAACAACTATCTGCTGAACGGCACGGTTCCGGCAGCCGGCACCGTCTGCCTCTGATCCCGCCGCTCCCGGTGGCGACCAGTTTCTCGACCGGCGCACAATTTGGGAAAAGCGCAGGTCAGTGAGTTATCCACAGGCGGGCTTGGCCTCGGCCCGGTCCGCCTACTATGGCCTGACTGCTCCTCGCGGCTCCGTGCGGGGAGCTCGTCAGGGGGTGCAGATGTCACGTTTCGTATGGTGGACGGCCGCGGTCACCGCGGCGGCGCTGATGACCGGCTGCGGCGGCGGTTCGTCCGGCGGAGGCGACGACGACGCGAAGGGCAGGTCCGATGCGTCTTCGGCGTCCGCTTCCGCGACCTCTTCCGGGCTGCCCTCCTCCCTCACCTCCCAGAAGCTCGACTGGAGCCGCTGCAAGGGCGCCTCGGCGCCGGCCGGCAACTGGCAGTGCGCGACGCTGAAGGTGCCGCTGGACTGGTCGAAGCCCAGCGGTGAGACGATCGGCCTTGGACTGATCCGCTCCAAAGCCACCGGAGGAAGCCGCATAGGCTCGCTCCTGTTCAACTTCGGCGGCCCCGGAGGATCCGGCGTCTCCATACTGCCGTCGTACGCGAACGTGGTCTCCAAGCTTCACGAGCGCTACGACCTGGTGAGCTGGGATCCGCGCGGGGTCGGTGCGAGCGGGGGGATCCGCTGCCGCAGCGACAAGGCGATCCAGGCCGCCGAGACCGTCGACGCGACTCCGGACGACGCCACCGAGGAGAAGGCATACCTCCGCGACGCCGCCGACTTCGGCAAGGGTTGCGCCAAGGCCGCCGGAAAGCTGCTCTCCCATGTGTCGACGACCGACACGGCACGCGACATGGACCTGATCCGCCAGGTCCTCGGGGACCGCACGATGCACTACTTCGGTATCTCCTACGGCACCGAACTGGGCGGTGTGTACGCCCACCTGTTCCCGAAGAACGTCGGACGGGCCGTGCTCGACGCGGTCGTCGACCCGACGGCCGACAGCGCGGGCCACGCGAAGAACCAGGCGCGTGGCTTCCAGCGGGCGCTGGACGACTACCTCAAGTCGACGGGCCAGGACCCGAAGCAGGGCACCCGGGAGATCGCCGACCTGCTGAAGCGGATCGACGCCAAGCCGCTGCCGACATCGTCCGGCCGCAAGCTCACTCAGACCCTGGCCCTCACCGGCATCGTCCTGCCGCTCTACAGCAAGGAGAGCTGGCCCGCACTCACCATCGCACTCCAGTCGGCCGAGTCGGGCGACGGCTCCGAGTTGCTGAGGCTCGCCGACTCCTACAACGAGCGGGACGCCTCGGGGCGCTACGGCACGACGACGCACTCCCAGCGGGTCATATCGTGCCTGGACGACAAGCAGCGGCCGACGGCGCAACAGATGAAGAAGCAGCTGCCGGAGTTCGAGAAGATCTCCCCCGTGTTCGGCGACTTCCTGGGCTGGGACACGGCCGGCTGGTGTCATGACTGGCCGGTGCCGGGGCAGTTCGACCATCCCGAGGTCAGTGCGCCGGGGGCGGCACCCGTCCTGGTGGTGGGCAACACCGGCGACCCGGCGACGCCGTACGAGGGCGCCCGGAAGATGGCCGACGGGCTCGGCGAGGGCGTCGGTGTCCTGCTCACCTGGAAGGGTGAGGGGCACGGGGCGTACGGGAGCGGGAGCGACTGCGTCGACTCGGCGGTCAACGCCTACCTGCTGAACGGGACGGTCCCGAAGGACGGCAAGGTCTGCTCATGACGACGGCGGGGGCCTGGAGCACCACGGGGCCAAGGGCCCCCGGGCGGTCCGCCGGTACCGGCGTCATCGGCCGAGCCGACCAGGGCTGATCGTCGGGTGGTCGCTGTCCACGGCCGCCCATGAGCCCTCGAGTCCGGACCACGGCCGGGGATCAATCAGGTTGCGGCCGGTCGGGTGGGCCCGGCGAGGATACGTCCATGGACAGTGCGACAGACGATTGCGAACCAGGCCATAGCGGGCGAGTTATTGCTCATGGATCCGCGTGTACGCGCCTCGCGTGAACGGGCCGGGAAGCTCCTCGACCCGGAATGCGTCGAGGTCGGCGGGTCGGGGCGACCGACCACGACAGAGGCCCACGGCATCCGAACTGGTCAGAGCCGTGGGCCTGTTCTGTCTGGCTGGTGAGCCGGGTGGCCGATCAGTACACCGGCTTGTCGGGCTCGATCTGGTTGACCCAGCCGATCACACCGCCGCCGACGTGGACCGCGTCCGCGAAGCCCGCCGACTTCAGCACGGCGAGGACTTCCGCACTGCGGACGCCCGTCTTGCAGTGCAGGACGATCTTCTTGTCCTGCGGGAGGCTCTCCAGGGCGGTGCCCAAGAGGAACTCGTTCTTCGGGATCAGCCGGGCGCCCGGGATGGAGACGATCTCGTACTCGTTCGGCTCGCGGACGTCGATGATGTCGATGTTCTCGCCGTCGTCGATCCACTCCTTGAGCTGCTTCGGAGTGATCGTCGAGTCGGCGGCCGCCGCCTGGGCCTCCTCGGAGACGACGCCGCAGAAGGCCTCGTAGTCGATGAGCTCGGTGACGGTGGGGTTCTCGCCGCAGACCGCGCAGTTCGGGTCCTTGCGGACCTTGACCTGGCGGTACTGCATCTCCAGGGCGTCGTAGATCATCAGTCGGCCGACGAGCGGCTCACCCGTGCCGGTGAGGACCTTGATCGCCTCGGTCACCTGGATGGAGCCGATGGACGCGCACAGCACGCCGAGGACGCCGCCCTCGGCGCAGGACGGGACCATGCCCGGCGGCGGGGGCTCCGGGTACAGGCAGCGGTAGCAGGGGCCGTGCTCGGACCAGAAGACGGAGGCCTGGCCGTCGAAGCGGTAGATCGAACCCCACACGTACGGCTTGTTCAGCAGCACGCACGCGTCGTTGACCAGGTAGCGGGTGGCGAAGTTGTCCGTGCCGTCGACGATCAGGTCGTACTGACTGAAGATGTCCATCACGTTGTCGGCCTCGAGCCGCTCCTCGTGAAGGATCACGGTCACGTAGGGGTTGATGCCCTTGACCGTGTCACGCGCGGACTCGGCCTTCGAGCGCCCGATGTCGGCCTGGCTGTGGATGATCTGCCGCTGCAGGTTCGACTCGTCGACCTCGTCGAACTCCACGATCCCGAGCGTTCCCACGCCCGCCGCGGCCAGGTACATCAACGCCGGCGAGCCCAGACCACCCGCGCCCACACAGAGCACCTTCGCGTTCTTCAGCCGCTTCTGCCCGTCCATCCCGACATCGGGGATGATCAGGTGGCGGGAGTACCTGCGGACCTCGTCTACGGTGAGCTCGGCAGCCGGCTCGACCAGGGGTGGCAGCGACACGGGGACTCCGTTGGTCGGTCAATCACTACGGTTGTTCACCCGTAACACTGCCACGCCCTTCTTCATTCCGAGACACCCGTTCCGATGCGCGAGACGATGTCGTCCCAGTAGCCGGGCAAGGACTCCCAGGGGTCGGTTCGGCCGCCCCGGCCCGAGCGGTCTGTGAACCAGATCGTCGCGGCCCCCTGCCAGCGCGCGATGCGAAACGCCTCCTCGAGGTGACGGCGGGGCACGCCGTGCACGAAGTGGCAGAACCGCTCGGGCGGATAGTCGGCGGTCCACTCGGCCACCTGCGACCAGCGGTACTCGCTCCAGGGGCCGGAGAAGGTGACCAACTGATCGGCGTTCTCTGCGTATCCGGGATACGGGTGGGTGCCGTGCCCGAGCACGATGTGGCCCGGTGCGAGGAGCGCGCGCAGGGTGGTGATCGTTCGGCGGACCTCGGGGAGCACCGCGCGTTCGGTCGGGCAGCGGTCCAGGAAGAAGCCGTCGACCCGGTACCAGTCGAGATAGCGGCGTGCGTCGGAGATCAACTCTTCGAAGGGACGCGCGCCATAGGTGACATCGAGGTGACCGAGTACACGGACGCCCACGTTGGTCAGCCGTCCCGCTGCCTCCAGGCAGTGCGGGTCGGGCCGGATCCCTGGGCCTCCGCTCACGTTGAGGACCGCCCAGTGCACCGGGGCGCCCGGGCGTGTGAGCTCCCCCCACTCCAGAGGGGCGACGAGAGGGTGCGCATAGCCGGGAATGCCGAGCCCCACGCTCAGGCCGGTACTCGTGGTGCCCGCTGTGGCGCTGGTCAGATGCGGCATGCCGCCTCCATCCAGATGTCGGCGAGGGACTCCTCGAGGTTGATCCGGGGCCGCCAGCCGAGCCGGTCGCGGGCCGTGCGCACGTCGGCCTGCTGCCAGCTGCCGCAGCCGTCCGGATAGGGGTAGGCGACCGGAGCGGCATGCTCCGGGTCGTTGCGCGGGTGGCCGATGGGCGATCGCATCGGGCCGGGAGGTCCGTCGAGCTCGTGCAGGTTGCCGCCGTAGCCGGCCACACGGGCGAGGACGGCGACCGCGTCACGGAGCCGTACCGCGCGGCCGGAGCCGATGTTGATCACGCCTTGTGCCGCGGAGAGGGACGCCGCATGGACGGCTCGGGCGACATCACGGACGTCGACGAAGTCACGCTGGACACCGAGACCACCGAGCTTCAGTTCGCCGTCGCCGGACTGCATGGCCCTGCGCAGCGCTTCGGCGAGGCGGCCGAGCGGGGATCCGGCGGGGGTGCCGGGCCCCGCGGGCGAGAAGACGCGGAGCACGACGGCGTCGAGGCCCGAGCCGAGGACCAGTTCGGTCGCGGCGAGCTTGCTGACGCCGTACGGGCCGCCGGGGCGCGGGACGGCGTCCTCGGCCGTGGAGGAACCGGGCTGGCTGGGTCCGTACTCGGCACCGCAGCCGATCTGCACCAGTCGGGCCCCGCAGCCGCTGCGGCGCAGGGCCTCGCAGACGGTGGCGACGGCGACGGTGTTGTGCCGGGTCAGTTCGCGGGCGCCGCCCCGGATGGTGCCCGCGCAGTTGATGACGACCCCGGGGTGCACGGCGTCCAGGAAGCGGGTGAGCGCCCCTGGGCTGCCGGACGCGAGGTCGAACCGTACGTCGGCGTCGTCGCCGCGGCCGAGCGCGGTGAGCTGCACGGCCGGGTCGGCGAGCAGCCGGTCGGCGACGAAGCGGCCGAGATATCCGTTGGCTCCGATCAGCAGGACCCTCATCGGGCGGCTCCCGGGGCGGATTCTCCGGTTCGGGAGGTGATCATCTGGCGTTCTCCTTCGGGGTGGTGCCGTGGGATGAGAGGTCCCGCGGTGTCGGCCCCGCGGGAACGGGGAGCCGGGGACGAGGTCCCTGGCCGAGGTGGCGGTTCATGACGTCGGGGGCGGGGATGTCATGGACCGGGCTCAGGGTGATCCGGGCGGCCGGGCGTGGGCGGAGGCCCGGGTCAGGGTCCGGAGTGCGTGGAGCAGCAGGACCAGGGCGGCCGGCGCACAGAGCAGGGCCGGGACGGCGTCCGCGCCCCAGGCGTCGGTCAGGCTGCGCACCGGTGTGACCAGGAACGAGCAGCCGGGGAGCCGGCCGGCGAGGACCGTGGCCAGGGCCGTGGCCTCGGCGGCGGCCACGCTGCCGAGGACGACCGCCGGGGCATGGCCGAAACCGTGCGCGGCGAGCAGTCGGGCGAGCAGGAGGAGCGCTCCCAACGCGAAGGCACCGGCGAATGCCGTGGGCTCGCCCAGCAGTGCCGCGCACAGTGCGAGCAGTGCGCCGAGGGCGCAGAGGAAGAGTCCGAACGTGCCGAGCAGGAGCGGTTTCGCCGAGGACGAGAAGTCCTCCAGGCCGCGGCTGACGGTGAGTTTGCGGCGGGAGCGCAGAGCGAAGAGGTGGGCACACCAAACGGCGGGGCCGAACGCCAGGGCAAGGGCGAGAACGGGTGAGACGGCCGGGGTCCAGGGGCTGTGGGGGCCGCCGTTCAGCGCGGCGTTCAGCAGTCCGTCGCCGAGGAGGGCGTAGGCGAGCAGCCAGCAGGTCCCTGCGCGGGTCGCGGTGGACGTGGCATGTGTGGGGGCACGGAGCGGGCCGCGCCGGAGCGCCGTGCGCAGACCGAACGCGACGGCGAGGACGCCGAGCGCGGCGACGGCGAGCCGGGGCCTGCCTTCGGTGGCCCGCAGCCCGATGACGGCAGCCGTGCAGAGCGCGCCGGGGAGCAGCACGAGGACCGTCCACAGCCAGTGCTCGCGGGCGGCCTCGGCGGGCCGCGGCGGGGGCGGGTCGCCGTCGCGTGGCACACGCGCGTACATCTCCTCTGCGAGCGAGAACACATCGCGGTGCCGGAAACGGGCGGCGGTCCGGTCGGTCAGGCCGTGGGCCTCCAGACCGGCCGCGATCTCGAGCGGGTCGACGGCGCGCTCGCACAGGTCGCGGTGCCGGTGCAGGAGCGCCTTGACCGGGTCGACGGCACCGCGACGGGCGGAGGGTCTGCGGGCCGGATCGGGGCCCCCGGTCGTCGCACGGCCGCCGGCGGCCGGGGGTGCGGGCTCGGGCGCGGTGGCATCCGAGCGTGCCCCGGCCTCCGGTGTGTGAAGCGCCGCCCCACCCGCCTCCGCTGTGACCTTCGTCGCGCCGGATCCCGCTCCGCCCTCGGCTCGGTTCTCGCCGTCGGCGCCCGGAACGGCCTCGTCCGCGCGCCCGGGGGTCCCGGTCAGCCCGTCCGCGTCCGCGTGCCCCTCCCACACCCCGGCGAGCCAGTCCTCCGACCGTGTGTCCCAGGGCCCGGGGCGGTCGAGTTCTCCCACGCCGCTCATCGCGCACCCTCCACCGCCGGGACGGGTCCCTGGAGCTGTCGCGTGGCACGCAAGGGAGCCGTCGGCTCACCCGGCGCCCACGCCCAGCGAGGTCTGGCGCCCAGCGGTCGCACCTGGGTCCAGCGGCCGGGCAGGTGCGACTCCGCCGGCGCTCCGAAGGGCAACGGCTCACCCGAGTCGTCCACAAGCACCCGCCGTACCGGCGCGTGGGACACGATCTCCACGTAAATGCCGTGAAATGCCGCCACGTTCTGCTCCACCGTGAACAGCTCGAGGGCTCGCGCGCGGGCGGCCGCGCCGAGGCGCTCACGGCGCTCGGGGGCGCGCAGCAACGCCAGACATGCCTCCGCGAGCGCCCGTGGATTGCGCGGCGGGACCACGAGGCCCGTGCCCCCGATGACCTCAACGACCGCGCCCACGTCCGTGGACACCGTCGCCCGGCCGCAGAACATGGCCTCCACCAGGCTGATCGGAAACCCTTCGACGACGCTGGACAGGACGACGACCGCGCCGGCCGCGTACGCCTCCGCCAGGTCGGGCACCTCCGGCCCGCCGATCTCCTCGAAGGAGACCGGGTTGTCGCCGATGGCGTGCACACCTTCGGCCTCGTCGGGGAAGAGTTGTGCGGCCAGCGCCCGGCAGTGCCCCAGATAGGCCGTGCCGTCGGTGTCCGCCGCGGCCCCGACGATCCGCAGGCGTGCCTTCGGCTCCTCCCTGTGGATCTCACCGAAGGCGTGCAGCAGGGAGATCAGGTCCTTGGCGGGCTCGATACGGCCGACCCAGACCAGGGTGTGCGGGTCCGCGCCGTCGGCGGATTCGCCCACCTCCGTGAAGCGGGACGCCTCCATGCCGGGGTAGACCGTGCGCAGTCTCGCCCGGTCGGCGCCGCACCGTTCCTGCCAGCGGCGGGCGTGGGTGTTGCCGGGCGTGATGCAGGCGGCTCTCCGGTAGACCTCGGCAGCCAGCCGCCGGTGGAAGGAGGCGAGCAGCGCGCGTACGGGCGACGCCCCCTCCTGCGCCCCCAGATAGTGCGCTCGCAGCTGTACGCCGTACTCGGTGACCAGCAGCGGAACTCCGGTGAAGTGTCCGGCGAGCAGCCCGGTGAGGGCCGCGGCGCCGCCTGTGGTGGCGTGGCAGAGATCGACCGCCCCGAGTCCGTCGTCCTCGTACCAGGGGAGCGAAAGCGGGCGCAGGGCGCGCTCGAACTGAGCGGCCACCTCGAGCAGTTCGGGAACGCGCGCCGTGCGCGCCGCGCGCAGGGCGTGGGGCGCGCGGCAGGCCCGTTCCAGGGTGCGCAGTGCGGTCTCCGAGCGCAGGACGCCGGTCAGTCCGCCCTCGTCACGGGCGAGTTCGGCGAGCGCGTACAGCGCGCCGCCGAAACGGTCCGCCTCGGGACCGGCACCTTCGGACGTCTTGTGTGGAGCCCCCGGCTCGGGCGCCATGCAGAGCGCGGCGGTCAGCTCCGCGTACGCCTCGGCGAACCGCCGTCGCGCCCGGCGCCCGTGCGCGGCCGCGTCGTCCTGCGGTGTCCACAAGGGCGCCGTCCGAACCCTGCCCACCTGCGGTGGCAGCGGGATCCAGCCCTCGGCCTCCTGCCGCTCCGTGCGGCTGAGCGCGTAGACGTCGAACTCATGCTGCCCGAGCCCGCGCACCAGCCGGACGCACCAGAGCCCGGCGTCACCATTCACATACGGATAGCCACCTTCCGTAAGCAGTCCGATGCGCACGAGTGCACCCCCGATCTCCCGTATGGGAACCGCCGTTGGCCCCGGCGGCTCGCAGCGGGACGAACGTATGCGGACAAGGCGGTGGCGCGACGGACGGTTGTCCATCGCGCCACCAAAAGGGGTGAACGGTCGTAACTTTCCCGGACGGCGCGCGTTTGGTCGCGCTATGAGTTCAACGGATCACATTCCGTCGACCTACGGCCGGTCCGGGGCCGGGGCCCGCCCGGCGGGGTCTCACGCCACCGTCAGCTCACTGCGCGCGGTGCGCCGCCGGGCGGCCACCTCAGGGTCGAGGGCCGGTACGGCGGCCAGGAGCTGCTTGGTGTAAGGGCCCTGGGGCGACTCGTACACCGCGTCGGCGGGCCCGTGCTCGACGATCTGTCCGCGACGCATCACGGCGACCCGGTCGCTGACCTGGCGCACGACGGCGAGGTCGTGCGCCACGAAGACGAGCGCAAGCCCGAGTTCGCGCTGCAACTCGCCGAGCAGGGCGACCACTTGGGCCTGGGTGGTGACGTCGAGGGCGGACACCGGCTCGTCGCACACGATGACGTGCGGATCGGCGGCGAGCGCCCGTGCGATGCCGACGCGCTGACGCTGCCCGCCGCTGAACTCGTGCGGGTAGCGGTCGTAGTGCGCCGCGTCGAGTCCGACGCGCTCGAGGAGTTCGCCCACGCGGTGCCGGATCTGCCGCTCGTCACGTTCTCCGCGTGCCCGCAGCGGGTCGGCGATCGACTCGCCCACGCAGCGCCGGGGGTTGAGGGAGGAGACGGGGTCCTGGAAGACCATCTGCACGGCCGGGCTCACCCCCGACCGCACGCCGCCCTCGTAGCGGACCTCGCCGGCCGTGGGCTCCAGGAGCCCGACCAGCATGCGCCCGAGTGTGGTCTTCCCGCTGCCGCTCTCGCCCACGACTCCGAGGGTCTCGCCGCGCCGGACCGTCAGCGACACGCCGTCCACGGCGGCGAACCTGCTCCGGCCGCGGCCGAATTCGCGCCGCAGTCCGACGGCCTCGATGACGACTTCGTCCGAGGCGGTGACCGGGGAGACACGGGACACGTCCACGCGCGGGACCGCGCTGAGCAGGTCCCGTGTGTACTCCTCGCGGGGCGCCCCGAGCACGGTGGCGACCGAGCCGTGCTCGACGGCCTTGCCGTGCCGCATGACGAGGACCTCGTCGACGCTCTCGGCGGCGACGCCCACGTCGTGCGTGACCAGCAGCAGCCCCATCCCGGTCTCCTTCCGCAGGGTGTGCAGCAGGTCGAGGATCTGGGCCTGGACGGTCACGTCCAGCGCGGTGGTCGGCTCGTCGGCGATCAGCAGGTCGGGCTCGCAGGCGAGTGCCATGGCGATCAGGGCACGCTGGCGCATACCGCCGCTGAACTCGTGCGGGCGCGAGCGGGACCGCCGGGCCGCGTCCGGGATCCCCACCCTGTCCAGCACTTCGACGGCACGCGCGCGAGCCGCACGCCGCGACGCGCGGGTGTGCACCCGGTACACCTCGGCCATCTGGTCGCCGATCGCGTAGTAGGGGTCCAGGGACGACAGGGGGTCCTGGAAGACCATGGCGGCCTTTCCGCCCCGCAGCCGGCCCAGTTCGTCGTCGGACGCCCGTCCCACGTCGGTCCCGGCCACCAGGACCGAACCGCCGACCCGGGCGCCCGTGCCGCGGTGCAGCCCCAGCAGGGCGGACGCGACGGTGGACTTGCCCGAGCCGGATTCGCCGACCAGACCGAGCGCGGCCCCCTCGGCCAGCCGGAAGGAGAGCCCGTCGACGGCGCGCAGCCCGCCGAACTCGACGGTGAGGTCCGTCACGTCCACCAGCGGCGGCGTCACAGTGGAGTCGCTCATGCCAGTACCACCCGTCGGTCGGCCACCGCGTACAGCAGGTCCGCGACGGCATTGGCGATGACCACGAAGAAGCCGATGACCAGGACCATGCCGACGACCACCGGCAGGTCGACGACCGCCACCGCGTGCACCAGTTCCTGACCGATGCCGGGGAGCCCGAACAGCGTCTCGGTGAGAACGGCACCGCCGACGGCCGAACCGAAGTTGTTCGCGTTGAGCGCGATGACCGGGGCGAGTGCGCCGCGCAGTGCGTGCCGCCCGATGACCGAGCGCTCGCCGACGCCATAGGCCCGGAAGGTCCGTATGTGGTCCTCGGCGAGCGTCTCCAGCATCGACACCCTGGTCAGGCGGGCGAACGAGGCGGCCTCGATCAGGGCGAGCGAGAGCCACGGCAGCAGCAGGTTCCACGCCCACTGCTCGGGATCGTCGGTCAGGGCCACGTACTGCGGGAAGGGCAGCAGATGCAGTTCGCCGCAGACGACGATCATCAGGACCAGGCCGATGACGAAGACAGGTGTTGCCGTCCCCGCCAGGGTGATGCCGGTCAGCACACGCTCGCTCAGCCGGCCGCGCCGCCACGCGGAGAGCATGCCGGTGCCGACGCCCAGGACGAGCCACAGGGCCATCGCGCCGAGCACGAGGGACAGGCTGACCGGGAGCTTGGTCAGGATCAGCTGGGTGACCTGCCGGTCGCTCTGGTACGACAGGCCGAGACAGGGTGCGGAGCAATGCTGTACGGACGTACCGGTGGAGTAGTCCTGGCCGACGAGGATGCCTTCCAGGAAGTGCCAGTAGCGCAGGTACAGCGGGTCGTCGAGCCTGAGCTGCTGGGCGACCTGGTGCACCTGCTCCGGCGAGCAGCGCGGACCACAGGTGATCTGGGCGACGTCGCCGGGGGTGGCGTAGAAGACGACGTAGATGATCACCGAGATGGCGAACAGGGTGACCACGGCCCCGACGCCGCGGCGCACCACGAAACCGCCGAAGCCGCTCATGCGTCCGCTCCCTTCCCGTAGCTCGCCCGGGTCTCGCGCCTGCGACCCGTGCCGACGCGCAGGCGGGAGGCGACGCGCGGGTCGAGCGCGGTGCGCACGCCGTCGCCGAGGACGGTGAGCGCGAGGACGGTCACGAACAGGGCACCGGCGGGGAACAGCAGGTACTGAGGGGCCGCCTCGTACCAGACGTCGGCGGCGGTCAGCATCTGCCCCCAGGACGGCGTCGGCGGTTTCACGCCCACGCCGAGGAAGGACAAGGCGGCCTCGATCGAGATGTTGATGGGGACGAGCAGGGCCGCGTACGTGATGACGGGCGCGGCGAGACCGGGCAGGAGCTCACGGCGGGCGATCCGCCACGTCCCCCATCCGCTGAGCCGGGCCGCGGAGACGTAGTCGAGGCCCTTGAGGGTGAGCGTCTGCGCGCGCACGATCTTGGCGATGTTGCCCCAGGCGATCAGGCCGATGACAAGGGTGACCAGAACGGGCCGCGGGAAGCTCGACGGCACGATCGCGAGCAGCGCCAGGGACATGATCATCAGCGGCATGGCGACGATGATGTCGGTGACGCGGCTCAGAAGCTGGTCGACCCATCGATTACCGAGCGCGGAAGCGACGCCGATCGTGACGCCGATGACGACCTGCACCACGGTCGCCGCGAGGGCGACGCCCAGCGACACCCGGGCCCCGTACACCAGACGCGCGAACAGGTCGCGTCCGGTCTGCGGTTCGACGCCGAGCCAGTGGTCGGCGCTCATGCCGCCGAGCGACCCGACGGGAACACCGCCGCGGGCCGAGTCGATGAGTGCGGGGTGGTACGTGGTCGGGTCCTGGCCCTCGAGCGCGGCGAGGAGAGGCGCGGCGAGCGCGATCAGGACCAGCAGCGCGACGACGACGGCCGCGACAAGGGCGGCGCGCTGCTCCCGCAGCCGCCGCCAGAACTGACGAGCCCCCGAGGCCCCCGGGACGGGCGTGTCCGTCCCGGGGGCCTGAGAGGCGACAAGTGCCTCGCTCACGGCGTCACTTCACCGCGACCTGCGAGACGTCCAGCACACCGGTCCAGTCGCTGATCACGATGTTCTTGACGTCCTTGCCGTACAGGCGCTTGTAGACCGGGTGGAACAGCGGCACGGTCAGGGCCTGCTCGCCGATCTTCTTGTCCAGCGCGCCCCAGCGCTCGGCGGCCGCGTCGAGGTCGGTCAACTTGTTGATCGCATCGATCTCGGTGTTGACGGACGTGTCGTTCAGCAGACCCGTGTTGAAGTTCGCGCCGTCCTTGACGATCTGCCGGCCGTCGAAGATCGGGGCGAGGAACGGACCGCCGGACGGCCAGTCGGCGCCCCAGTGGGCCAGGAAGAAGCCCGGCTCGGTCTTCACGCTGTGGATCTTGTCTTTGTAGTCGTTGTCCTCCAGGCCCTGGAGCTTGACCGTGATGCCGGCCTTCTTGAGCGCGTCCTGGATGGCGGTGGCGATCTCCGGGCTGGTCTCGAAGTCCTTGCTGTTGGAGTGGGTCAGGGTGACCGTGAGCCCGTTCGGGTGGCCGGCCTCCTTCAGCAGTTCCTCGGCCTTGGCCGCGTCGCCCGTCCTGCCCGCCGGGAAGAGGTCGTACGGCGTGTAGCCGAAGGACTTCTGGTTCGGCAGGAAGGTGGTCGCGGGATCGGCCAGCGCGGATCCGCCCGCCGCGTTGACGACCGAAGACCGGTCGATGGCGTACGAGATCGCCTGCCGCACCTTGACGTTGTCGAACGGCTTGACCGTCGGATTGAACGCGATGTAGTTCGTGTAGCCGAAGTGGCCGGTGCCGACGCGCGACGCCAGTTCCTTGTCGCCGGTCACCTTGGCGAGCTCGGCCGGGCCGAGGTTGGTGTCCGTGGTGACCGCGGCGGCGTCCGTGCCCTGGGACGCCGACAGCCGCTGGTTGATCACGGAGGAGTCGAGCCCGGAGCGTACGTCGATCTTGTCCGGGTAGGCCTTGCGCTGGTCGTCCTCCGACCAGTTCGTGTTGCGTTCCAGGACGAGCCGCTCACCGTCGTTCTGGTTCTCGACGACCTTGTACGGGCCCGACGAGATCGGGTGCTCCTCGTACTTGGTGCCGGTGTCCTTGGCCTTCGGCACGGGCGTGAACTGCGTCTGGGTGGCCAGGTACGGGAACTCGCCCTCGGGCTTGTTCAGGTGGAAGACGATGGTCCGCTCGTCCGGCGTCCCGATCGCCGCCAGGCCCTTCTTGTCCTTGTACGGGCCCTGGTAGTCGGCGGCGCCGACCAGCCAGTCGCGCAGATAGGGGGCGCCGCCCGAGAGTTCCGGCGCGAAGGAGCGCTCGATGCCGTACTTGATGTCGGCCGAGGTGATCGGGGTGCCGTCCTCGTACTTGAGGCCCTTCTTGAGGGTGTACGTCCACACGGTCGCGTTCTGGCTCGGGCGCCCGGTGTCCGTGGCGAGGTCCGGGACGACCTTGGTGCCGGCCGCACCGTCCTCGCGGTTGCGCGTGGTGAGGGTGCGGAAGACGAGGGAGGGGACGTTGCCGCCGCCGGAGGTGTACAGGCGGGCCGGGTCGAAGTCCTCCTGAGGGTCGGAGTTCAGGACGGACAGCGTGCCGCCCTTGTGGGGCGTGGAGTCGCCACCGGCGCCCTTGGCATCGTTGTCCTTCGGCCCGCAGGCGGCGGCGCCCGCTGCCACGACCAGGCCGACGGATGCCGCTGCCAGGCGGCGCGCTATGACGGACGATTGACGCATCGGAATGACGACCTCTCGAAGGCACGTCTCGATTGACGAGACAAGTGAACGACTGGTGAGACGGATGGGAGCAGACGTCTGCCCGGGCGCCGGGTCGTGGGGAACCGTGAGCCGATCAGCGGTGTGGAGGGATCACGGAGGAGAGGAAGATCGCGACGCGAACGCCAGGGGCGGGCGTCAGCGACAGTGGATGTCGGCCACGCAGAGCGGGGTCACGCCGATGAGCGCCAGCTCGATGGCGGCGCGGCTGAGGGCGTGACGGGGCGACATGCGTAGAAATATGAACGAACTCTCTGCGCATGTCAATTTGACGACAGCGCCACCCGTCAACTCCGGGGGTACGGCCAGGGGTTGGGCAGACAGTGGATCCCGTCGTGGTCGAGGAACTTCGTCTGCTGCTGCATGACCGGCGCCGGCTCGCCGTCCTTGTCACAGGTGACATGGCCGTAGCCGAGGCGGTGGCCGACCTCGTGGTTGATCAGCATCTGGCGGTAGGAGTGAATTTCGTCACCGTACGTGGTCGCCCCCTGGGCCCACCGATAGGCGTTGATCATCACACGCTCGGTGGAGGCCGAGTCGCAGGAGACGTTGTCCTCCGTCGTGTCGAGGCCCGACTTGGCGCACCAGTCGGCGGTGGTGCCGGGGCTGGCGAGTGTGATCACGAAGTCGGGCTTGCCGGAGTAGATGCGCTCGAAGGTCCGGGCGCCGTGGTGGGCCCAGCTGCGGTCGTCGTTGAGGGTCTTCTGGACGGCCTGCGCGAACAGCTCGCCGTCGAGACCGAGCCCCTTCTCCACGTCCACGCGATAGGTGTACTTCCGGCCGGTGCCGGGCGCCTTGGCGAAGCCGGGGACGGCGTAATACTTCCCCGAGCCCTTCAGCGTGGCACTCAGCGGGTACCTCCTGTCCATGGCCTGCTCGTACGTCAGCGGCGCCGCGGCGGGCGAGGTGGACGGGGTCGGGCGGCCGTCGCCGCGGGTGGCTGAGCCGTGGATGTCGCGGGCCCGGTCGGTGCCGGCCGGAGCCTTCGCGGCGGTGACGCCCTGTCCGTCGGTGACCTGGCCGGCGACGACGACCGCGAGCACCGTGGTCACGGCGGCGGCCGCGATCCCGGCGAACGTACGTCCCCTGCCGTTCCCCTCGCGCGGCGCCTCCTGGGCTCCGACTGCCGGTGCGTCGCCGGTCTCGGTGTCGGTCCTGGCGGGGCTGGTTTCGGTGCGGGGGACGGCGACGCCCTTGCAGCGGGGAGTGAAGACGTCGTCGTCCTCGTCGAAGGCGTCGAGGTACTCCTGGCGGGGGCCGTCCGCCTGCGGCCGCTGAGCGGGGATGCGGGACCCGGGACGACCCGGGGGCGCGGCCTGCGGTGCCTCCGTGGACACCGTCCCGGCCCTGAACTCGCCCCAGCCACCACCGGATTCACGCTGCTGCGGATGCCCGCCACGGACCTGGGGGACGCCGTGGGCTGGGGTGCCGTCGGCGAAACGCGGCACCCCATGAGCCGGCGTCCCGTCGCCCGGCCAAGGCACACGCTGTGCCGGGGCCCCGCCGGGGAAGCGGGGCACTCCCTGTGCGGGCGTGCCGTCAGGGAACCGCGGCACCCCATGCGCCGGCGTCCCGTCCCGGAACCGCGGGATGCCCTGGGCGGGCGTGCCCTCGATCCCGTGGCGCGCGTCCGCCGCGCCGCGTGCCGAGACGTCCGTCGCCGGTATGCCCGGCGCCGTACCCGTGTCCGTATGCGTCCTGTCGCCCCGCCCCTTGCGGCTGTGCCGTCCCACGCCGCGCCTCAGCTCCCCGCGCCGGCGGTGCCGGACTCGTCCGTGGCCCCGGAACCCTCGCCGTCGGGCGTGTCGCCGTCACCGGCTCCACAGCCGTCGCGCGCATTCTCGGGCCCGCCCACCGTCTCGGGCAACCCGCCGGTGTCCGCGAGCAGCTCGCGGAACGCCGAGGTGACCACGTCGGGGTACTCCATCATCGCCACGTGCCCCGCCTCCGGGAGGGTCAGCAGCCGGGAATCGCGGAAGGCGCGCGACGCCCGCTGGGCCATGCGGAACGAGACCAGCTGGTCCCGGCCGCCGTACACCAGCAGCGTCGGGGCGAGGACCCGCTCCGCCTGGCGCCAGAGCGCGTGCTGCCCGCCCAGCGTGTACGCGTTCACGATCCCGCGCGCCGAGCGCGCCATCGCGTCCCAGAAGTACGGCAGCCGCAGGCGCCGTTCCATCTCCTCCACCGCATTGCGGAAGCCCTCCGGCGTGACACGTCCGGGGTCGCCGTAGCACAGCGCCATGACCCCCCGGACCCGCTGTTCGGCCGTCCAGCCCCGGGTGTACCGGGTGAACAGCCCGGCGACGCCGGGCAGCGCCAGCAGCCCGGTCGGGACGGCACCCCGCTGGATGAAGATCTCCGGGAGTGCGGGCGAGACGAGTGTGAGCGTACGCACGAGATCCGGGCGTACGGCCGCCACACGCGTGGTGACGGCACCACCCATGGAATTGCCGAACAGATGCACGGGCCCACGCCCCGACGCGTCGAGATAGCGGATGACCGCACGCGCGTGCCCCGTGACCGAGTAGTCGCCGTCGTCCGGCGGCGGCGAGTCGCCGAAGCCCGGCAGGTCCAGTGCCTCGCCGTCGACGAGCCCGTCGAGCAGTGCCATCAGGGCGGACCAGTTCTGGGAGGAACCGCCGAGTCCGTGGATGTACAGCGCGGGCGGCAGCCCGTCACGCTCCGGCGGCCTCAACCGCACGGTCAGCGTGATGCCCGGCAATCCGACCGACCTGAGCCACTCCCCTTCCTCGACCCTGACAGGCGCCACCTTCGGGAGCACATTGGCGGCCGCCACGGACGGGAGCTCGGTCGAAGACATGCGGCAATGTTACGAGACGATCACGCAGCAATTCGTGTGTTCGCCGTCACAACGGCCGGCGTCCGCCCCGGTGGAGGGCCCGAAGCGGCCTCTCACCACACATAGCGTCCCGATCGGGTGTCTCCTAGGCTCATAGCAGGGCACCCGCATGTGGACCCTGCCTCTTTCAGGGACGCTCCAGGAGTTCTAGGAAGGGAGCCCACCATGGCCGTAGACCCCACTGATCCCGAGACGTTCGAGGACGACGAGTCCGAGGCCGCGGAACTCGACGTGGAGGCCCCCGAGAACGACGCCGCGGAACAGCACGCGGCGCTCGCCCCGGAGCGGGACGAGCGCCTGACCGAGGAGGAGACCCTGCGCGCCAACGAGGCGGACCTCGTGGAACAGAAACGCGTCGTGACCCTCGACGAGGACGACTATCGCTGAGCGGTGGCGGGGTACGAGATCGGTCGGGGTACGAGAGCGGTGAGGTACGAGGACGATCACCTCAGGTGGGACGGCCGGCTCCGGACACGATCACGACGGGAGAGACGATCACCCAGGACAGGGCGGTCCGCTCGGACAGGCAAGTGGGCAGTGCGCGAGCCACAAGACCGCGTGCCGCCGGCCGGTGTCAGGGCGCCTTTCGCCCGACCTGCCCCGTTGAGCGCGCTCCGCGCGGCTTTCACCACCGTCCGGTCCGTGAAATTCTGCATTCGCACCGCGCACAGCACGGTTACCGAAAAGTACGATGGCGGCGCGGCGCACACCGCAAGTGGACGATTTTGGGAGGCGGCGTGACAGCCATCGAGCAGACAGAGGCGGCACGCCCGCGGGGCACTCGCCTGCCGCGCCGTGCCCGACGGAACCAGCTGCTGGGCGCCGCCCAGGAAGTCTTCGTGGCCCAGGGCTACCACGCGGCCGCGATGGACGACATCGCCGAGCGGGCCGGCGTCAGCAAACCGGTGCTCTACCAGCACTTCCCCGGCAAGCTCGACCTCTATCTGGCTCTGCTGGACCAGCACTGCGAGGCCCTGCTGGAGGCCGTACGGGGCGCGCTCGCGTCGACGAGCGACAACAAGCAGCGCGTACGGGCCACGATGGACGCGTACTTCGCGTACGTCGAGGACGACGGTGGCGCCTTCCGGTTGGTCTTCGAGTCGGACCTGACCAACGAGCCCGCCGTGCGCGAGCGCGTCGACAAGGTCACGATCGAGTGCGCGGAGGCGATCTGCGACGTCATCGCCGAGGACACCGGCCTGTCCCGGGCCGAGTCGATGCTGCTGGCCTCGGGCCTCGGCGGCCTCGCCCAGGTGGTGGCGCGCTCCTGGCTGCACAGCGACCACAGCGTGCCCCGCGACCAGGCGGTCCAGCTGCTGACCTCGCTGGCCTGGCGGGGCATCGCGGGATTCCCGCTGCACGGCAGCGAGCAACACCACTGAGCCGTGCCCGCGGGGATGTACTGCGGTTTTGTTCCCGTCGGCTGTTCGCTCCTGGCGTGTTGGAGCGGAGCGTGCACGTCCCCTCACCGGGCTAATGTGTGCTGGTACCGCGCGGACGGCCGCGCACATCACTGACCGTCGGAGGGACAAAGCCGTGGAGGTCAAGATCGGCGTGCAGCACGCACCCCGCGAGATCGTTCTGGAGAGCGGTCAGAGTGCCGAGGAGGTCGAGCACCTCGTGGCCGAGGCACTGGCCGGTAAGTCGCCGCTGCTCAGCCTCGTGGACGAGCACGGCCGAAAGCTTCTCGTCCCGGCCGACCGCCTCGCGTACGTGGAGATCGGCGAGCAGGCCCCGCGCAAGGTGGGCTTCGGCACGCTGTAGTCCCGAACGGAGCAGGGGTCCGGCGGCGTGTGCCGACGGGCCCCCTGCGTTGCTCCGTCCCGGCCCGCCGCGGCTGCGCAGGCACGGAGCGCACACACGGACGGAGCACATCCCCCGCACAGGGGAGGATTGTGTTCCGCACACCGCGGGTAGTACCGGCTACGACCGATTTGCCCAGGCAGCAGCCGTGCGGGAGGGAACCTCGTCATGTTCTTGGAAGCGCTCGGCTCCGCCGTCCTCGGGCTCGCCCTGGCATGGGTCGCGACACAACGGCTGCCCCACCGGCTGCCGTCTCGCGTCCTCGTGCTGCCGACGGGCGTCGCGGGGGCTCTCTTCGGAGCGTTCGTCACCCACAGCGCGGTCGGCGCGGGGAGCCTCCTGGTGATCCTCCTCGGGGCACTGATCCTCTCCGCGGCCTCACTGTCGCTGTTGCTGCGGCCCGCGGAAAGGTTTCGCCGCCGGTCGGCGACGGCCTGAGGCCGGTCGCCGGGCACGACGACGCCCGGGGCTCCCCTGACGGGGCTCCCGGGCACTCCGAAAGCGGCGGCCGCGACCGGGACGGCGGCCGCCGTGACGTACGCGCGGCCGCCGCGGTGATCAGGCGGCAAGCCCCAGGGCCGCCATCCGCTTGGTGTGCGCCTCGGTGATCCGGGAGAACATCCTGCCGACCTCGGCGAGGTCGAAGCCGTCCGCGACGCCGCCCACGAGCATCGTCGACAGCGCGTCCCGCTCCGCGACCACTCGCTGCGACTGCGACAGGGCCTCGCCCATCAGCCGCCGGGCCCAGAGCGCGAGCCGACCGCCCACACGCGGGTCGGCGTCGATCGCGGCGCGCACCTTCTCGACGGCGAAGCCGGCGTGCCCGGTGTCGTCCAGCACGGCCAGGACGAGTTCACGGGTGTCGGAATCGAGGCGGGCCGCGACCTCCCGGTAGAAGTCGCTGGCGATCGAGTCGCCCACGTACGCCTTGACGAGCCCCTCGAGCCAGTCCGAGGGCGCCGTCTGCTTGTGGAAGCTGTCGTACGCCGCGACGAACGGGTCCATCGCCTGGGTGGGCTCCGCCCCGATCTCCGTGAGCCGGTTCCTGATCCGCTCGAAGTGGTGGAACTCGGCGGACGCCATCTTCGCCAGTTCCGCCTTGTCCGTCAGCGTGGGTGCGAGTTTGGCGTCCTCCGCGAGCCGCTCGAACGCCGCCAGTTCGCCGTAGGCGAGCGCTCCGAGCAGGTCCACGACCGCGGCACGGTACTGGGGGTCGACGGAGGCCTTCGCCCAGTCCTGGGCGGCGACCGAGGTGGGTTCGGCGGAAGCGTCGGAGGCGTTGTCAGGCGTCGTCATGAAGCGCACAATAGCCCGCTCACCGCACTGCGGAAGTCCCTGGTCAATCACTGTGACGACGGCTACGTGACCGAATCGGCCATCACGTGTGCGCGATTCCGGGGTATGGTGGTAATGCGGCTGCCGAGTATTCGACGGGCCGCACGTATGAGGATGCCCGGTCGGTGGCCCGATCGGCTCCGACCTGACAGCTCTCACTGTCTGTACGGCACTGTGCGTACGGCATCCGGAGAGACCCTCAGCGGTACGAGCGCTGGAGCGTCGGCGTGGTCCCGTGCCACAGGCCCGTCCCCCAAGCAGGCCGACGTCATCCGCACGGTCACGACCCCCGCGCTCGCCTCGCATCGCGTACACAGAAGAGGCAGCACCCTGACTACGACTTTTCGAGAACTCGGGATCCTTCCCGAGACGGCCGAGGCCCTGGAAGCCGTCGGCATCATCAACCCCTTCCCCATCCAGGAGATGACGCTCCCCGTAGCCCTCTCCGGCACGGACGTCATCGGCCAGGCCAAGACCGGCACCGGCAAGACGCTCGGTTTCGGCCTCCCGCTCCTCGAGCGCGTCACCGTCCCTGCGGACGTCGAAGCGGGCCGCGCCAGGCCCGAGGCGCTCACCGACTCCCCACAGGCGCTTGTCGTCGTCCCCACCCGTGAGCTGTGCACGCAGGTCACCAACGACCTGCTCACCGCGGGCAAGGTACGCAACGTACGGGTCACGGCGATCTACGGCGGCCGGGCGTACGAGCCCCAGGTCGAGGCTCTGAAGAAGGGCGTCGACGTGGTCGTCGGCACCCCGGGCCGCCTGCTGGACCTGGCCGGCCAGAAGAAGCTGAACCTGAAGCACGTCAAGTGCCTGGTGCTCGACGAGGCCGACGAGATGCTCGACCTGGGCTTCCTGCCCGACGTCGAGAAGATCATCGACATGCTCCCGGCGAAGCGCCAGACCATGCTGTTCTCGGCGACCATGCCGGGAGCGGTCATCGGCCTCGCCCGCCGCTACATGTCCCAGCCGACGCACATCCGGGCCACGGCGCCGGACGACGAGGGCGCCACCGTCGCGAACATCGCGCAGCACGTCTTCCGCGCGCACTCGATGGACAAGCCGGAGATGGTCGCGCGCATACTGCAGGCCAAGGGCCGCGCACTGGCGATGATCTTCTGCCGCACGAAGCGGACGGCGGCCGACATCGCGGAGCAGCTCCAGCGGCGTGGCTTCGCGTCCGGCGCGGTCCACGGCGACCTGGGCCAGGGCGCGCGCGAGCAGGCGCTGCGGGCCTTCCGCAACGGCAAGGTGGACGTACTCGTCTGCACCGACGTGGCCGCGCGCGGCATCGACGTCGAGGGCGTCACGCACGTCATCAACTACCAGTCCCCCGAGGACGAGAAGACGTACCTGCACCGCATCGGCCGTACGGGCCGGGCCGGCGCGTCGGGTACGGCGATCACGCTCGTCGACTGGGACGACATCCCGCGCTGGCAGCTGATCAACAAGGCGCTGGAGCTGAACTTCAACGACCCGGTGGAGACGTACTCCACCTCCCCGCACCTCTTCGCCGACCTCGGTATCCCCGAGGGCACGAAGGGCGTCCTGCCGCGCTCCGAGCGCACTCGTGCGGGACTCGCGGCGGAGGAGCTGGAGGACCTCGGCGAGACGGGCGGCCGCGGGTCGCGCGCCCGCCGCTCCTCGGGCCCGTCCGTGGAGAGCGAGCGTCCGGCGCGTACGCCGCGACGCCGTCGTCGCACGCGGAACGGGGCGACCGTCGAGACGCCGGCCGCCCCGGACGCGTCGGGAACCCCGGAATCGGCCGAGGCCGTGGAGCCACGCACGCCGCGCCGCCGTCGCCGCATGCGCGGCGGGTTGCCTGCGGAGTCGGTCGCCGCGGTGCCGGAGACGGCGGAGCCGACGGTGCCCGAGGCGGCGGAGACAGCCGTCGACACCGCCGAGCCCGTGAAGCCGCGCCGTCGCCGGACCCGCAAGACCGCCGAGACGGCCCTGGCTGCGACCGAGGCCGCCGTGGACGCGGTGACGGCCACGGCGGAGGCGACTCCTGCTGCCGCCGAGGCGGCCGTCGACACTGCCGAAGCCACGGAGACCAAGCCCCGCCGCCGCACCCGCAAGGCAGCGGCCGCGGA